>JBGULZ010000204.1:0-4414 GCA_045116595.1 Ruminococcus sp.
CCGATTTACGCAACCACATCATACGTATTCCACAACGCCCAGCATGCCGCCGACCGTTTCGGTCTTGCCGACGCAGGCAACATCTACGGCAGACTTACCAACTCCACGCAGGGAGTGTTTGAGGATAGGATCGCGGCTCTCGAGGGCGGCGTAGCAGGCTTGGCGTTAGCTTCCGGTGCGGCGGCGATCACTTACACGATCCAGGCTCTCGCAACTCAGGGTGAGCACATCGTCGCACAAAAGACCATTTACGGCGGCTCCGCCAACCTGCTGGCGCATACCTTACCGCTTTACGGCATTGACACCACCTTCGTTGACATTCACAACCTCGATGAGGTCAAGGCGGCGATTCAGCCCAACACCAAGGCTATCTACATCGAGACTCTCGGCAACCCCAACAGCGATATCCCCGACATTGACAAGCTCGCCGAGATCGCTCACGCACACGGACTTCCGCTCGTTATTGACAACACCTTCGGCACTCCGTATCTTATCAGACCGATCGAACACGGCGCAGACATCGTCGTTCACTCAGCGACTAAATTCATCGGCGGTCACGGCACCACCCTCGGCGGCGTGATCGTAGACGGAGGCACCTTCGACTGGGCAGCCTCGGGCAGATATCCGTGGATCTCCGAGCCGAACCCCAGCTATCACGGCGTGAAGTTCACCGACGCCGCAGGAAAAGCCGCTTTTGCGGTTTATATCCGTGCCATCCTGCTCAGAGATACCGGTGCGACGATCTCTCCCTTCGCTGCTTTCCTGCTCTTACAGGGCACCGAGACCCTTTCGCTCCGTCTTGAGCGTCACGCAGAAAATACCGAGAAGGTCATCAAGTATTTAACAAAGCATCCGCTTGTCGAGACAGTCTATCACCCCTCGCTCAAACACCATCCCGACCATAAGCTGTACAAAAAATACTTCCCCAACGGCGGCGGTTCGATCTTTACGTTTGATATCAAGGGCGGCAAGGAGGAGGCGTTCCGCTTTATCGACGGCTTAAAGATATTCTCGCTGCTTGCCAATGTCGCGGACGTGAAGTCCCTCGTGATCCATCCTGCCACCACTACGCACTCACAGCTCACCGACGAGGAGCTTGACGCGGCAGGAATCCACCAAAACACCATCCGTCTCTCCATCGGTACGGAGCACATCGACGACATCATCGCCGATTTGGAAAACGGCTTCGCCGCTGTATAAGCCCTTACCGAGTTAAAGAATAATAAATAGGGAACCTTCCGGCAATACAGCGTCAAAACGCAGTTTTGGGAGGTTTCCTTTTTTATTTGATGTGTATATTGACAATCAGATTTCGATATTATATAATTGACCTACTGTGTCAATAGTTAATTGTATTTGTTTGGAGGAAAAGCAATGCTTCTCTGCTTCAACAATTCATATATAAACCGGCTTGCGCAGACGGCTGAGTTCGGCATCGAGCGCGAGAGCCTGCGCGTCACCTCTGACGGTAAACTTGCGCAGACAAAGCACCCCTTTGTCGGTGATCCGCATATCGACCGCGATTTCTGTGAAAATCAGGTGGAGATGATCGGCGACGTTTTCAATGATCCTGCCGACCTGATCCGCCAGCTCGGTGGTCTTCTCAATGAGATAGATGATGAGCTTGTCAAAAGCAACGAATTGCTCTGGACGTTTTCCAATCCACCGAAATTCGATTCGGAGGATGAAATACCCGTCGCCCGGTTCCACGGCGCACAGCGCGGTAAGTCGGAATACCGTTACTATCTCGCGGAAAAATACGGAAAAACAAAAATGTTGTTTTCAGGAATCCATCTTAACATTTCCTTTACCGAGAGCCTGCTGCAAGCCGCTTTTCAAGAGAGCGGCGCTGAGATATACACCGCATTTAAGAATGATTTTTACCTGCGCCTCGCAAAACGCCTGACGCAGTATGCGTGGCTGGCGGTTTATCTCACCGCTGCAAGCCCTGTCGCGGACGCTTCTCTCGGCATCAAAAGCAACGTTTATTCCTCGATCCGCTGTTCGGAGCACGGCTACTGGAACCGCTTTACGCCCATCCTCGACTATTCAAGCCTGAAAAAATATATCCGCAGTATCGCACGCTATATCGTAAACGGCGACCTGAAAGCCGCTTCCGAGTTGTATTATCCCGTCCGTGTTAAGCCGCGCGGCGTAAACAGCTTGGAAACGCTCTTACATAACGGCGTGAACCATTTGGAGCTGCGCGTCCTCGACGTCAATCCGTTGACGCGCACGGGCATTTTTTCAGAGGATATCCGCTTTATCCACCTGCTTCTGCTCTGGCTTTCAAGTCTGCCCGAATTTGATTTTGACGAAGAAAAGCAGATACAGTCGATAGCGGACGTCAAAGCCGCCGCCGTTTTTGGCAATGCGGAAATCAAGCGGAGAGCCAAAGAAACGCTTGAGGAAATCAAACGCTTTACCCGGCAATATTTCCCGCATTTTCTGCCCGTCATCAACTATCAGCTCAATAAACTGATCGACGGCAATAGCTACGCCGAGATCGTCAGCCGCAAATTTACCGATGGCTACATGAAAAAAGGTATTGCGCTTGCAAGGCGGTACCAAGGAGGTGAGCGCAGTGTGTGAGTTATTCGGCGTTTCCGCACGAGATGATTTTTATGCTAACAACTACCTGAAAGCCTTTTACGCCCACAGCGATTTTCATCCGCACGGCTGGGGCTTAGCCTGCGTTTCACGAAACAGCGCGATTGTGGAAAAGGAGAGCGTCAAAGCCTCCGAAAGCAACTATCTGCGCGAGAGGTTATCTCAGCCGATCACCGAAAAGCTCCTGCTCGCGCACATTCGCTATGCCACCATCGGTAACGTGGAGTACAAAAACTGCCACCCGTTCACGGGAAAAGACTGCACGGGACGGCGCTGGACGCTCATTCACAACGGTACGATCTTCGATTATCCCGCGCTGTATCCCTACCTCAAAATACAAAAGGGCGACACCGACAGCGAGCGCGTTTTCCTCTATCTTTTGGATAAGCTAAAAGAGGCGACGTGCAAAAACGGTGCAAGGCTGCATTTTGAAGAACGCTTCCGGCTGTTTGAAGAGATCATCTGCGATATGTCAAGGGGCAACAAGCTCAACCTGCTCTTTACCGACGGCAAATACCTGTATGCGCACACCAACTGTAAGGGTACGATGCATTATTTTGAAAAGGAAGGCGTAGCGCTCGTTTCCACACAGCCTCTTACCGGTGAAAACTGGCGACTTGCACCCTTCTGTCAGCTTCTTGCGTTCAGTAAGGGTAAGCTGATCAAAATAGGAACCGAACATCATCACGAATATATCCAAAGCGAGGAAGAGATGAAGCTGATCTATCAAATCTTCGCCAACCTATAAGGGCATCTAAGGTGAGAATATGACCAAAGAAGAAATAATGTACCGTCTGTACGACCGCTTTATACGACCGACCGAACAAAAAAGAGAGAGCTTTATCGGCGTGGAGATCGAGATGCCGATCGTCAACCTCAACCATGAAGCGGTGGACTTTGCCGTGGTGCATCAGCTGACCGCGGCTTTTCTGAAAGCCTTTGACTTCACTGCGACGGGCTTCGACGAGGAGGGTCACGTCAATTCCGCCGTCAACAGCACGTTCGGCGACGTGTTTTCCTACGACTGCTCCTACAATAATATGGAGTTTTCATTCGGCAAGGAAACAGATCTGCAAGCAATCCACGATCGCTTCAAGCTGTATTACGGCTTTGTACAGGATTTTTTCAAGCCGCACCACTATACGCTGACGGGAATGGGAATCAACCCCAACCGAAAGCTGAATCACAATATCCCGATCGAAAACGGCAGATACAAAATGCTGTTCAACCACCTGTCGTCATTTTCCAAATACTTTTACATTCCCATGTTCTTCCACCGCTATCCGCAGTTCGGAATGTTCTCGAGCGCGTCGCAGGTACAGCTCGATGTGGATCATGACTCGCTGCCCGAGATCATCGACACCTTCAACAAGTTAGAGCCGATCAAGGCGCTGCTGTTCGCAAATTCCGTGCTGCTCGGCGAGAACGAGGACTTGCTCTGCTGCCGCGATATGCTCTGGAAGAACAGCACTCACGGAATCAATCCGCACAACGTCGGAATGTACGACTGTGACATCCAAACGACCGAGGACATTTTAAATTACATATCCACTACGAGCATTTATTGTGTGGAGAGAAACGGCAAATACCTCAACTTTCCGCCGGTCAATATTTTGGAGTATTTCACGCGCGACAAGTTGACGGGAGAATACACGGAAAACGGCGAGCATATTTTGATGGAATTTCAGCCGCAGCCCGACGATATCGCCTATTTGCGCACCTTTAAGTTTGAGGATCTGACCTACCGCGGTACGATCGAATACCGCAGCGCCTGCTGTCAGCCGATCGGCGACGTGATGACCGT
>JBGULZ010000205.1:0-2549 GCA_045116595.1 Ruminococcus sp.
CAATTTTCAAAGGCGGTAAAAGCCGACCGGATCGGCACTATGGTGACCCACGAGGACAAGCGTTACTTTGACGGCAAAAAGGTCTCAGCCGTCTGCATAATCGCCAACATAAAAACCCAGATAACAAAGAACGGCAAGCTGATGGCGTTCGTCACCGCCGAGGACAGGACAGGCTCGATCGAGCTTGTCGTATTCCCGAACGTATACGACAGGTGCGCGTCACTTCTTAACGAGGGCAACGCCGTGATCGTCAGGGGCAACCTCAGCTATAAAGAGAACGAGGAGCCGAAGATTATCTGCGACAGCGTAGACAAGGCTCGCAAAAACGGCGAGGTCAAAGATTTTAATGTCGTAAAAGCGGAACAGCCTGAAAAAAAGCCCGCGGTCAACAACCCCTCGGCGCTTTATCTCAGGATAGACGACCTCAACACGCCGATGTACGAAAAGGCGCGAAGGGTGCTCGATATTTTCGAGGGCAGAACGCCCGTTATCTTCTACCTTACGGACACAAAACGCAAGGTAAAGGCTCCCGCGCAGATGTGGGTGAGCCTTAACGACGTGATGATAAAGGAGCTGAAATATCAGCTCGGCGATAAAAATGTCGCTGTTAAATAATGTAGGGGCGACCACCGGTCGCCCGCGGGCGTGCAATGCACGCCCCTACAAAATTACGGAGTAATTATATGATAATAGATTTTCACACACATACATTTCCCGACAGTATCGCGGAAAAAACGATCGAATATCTCTCAAAAACCGGCGGGATAACTCCTCACCGCGACGGCACCGTCGGCTCGCTTATTGAGTCGATGAAAAACAGCGGCGTGGACTACTGCGTTTCTCTGCCCGTCGCGACAAACCCAAAGCAGGAGAGGACGATCAACCGCACGTCGGTTGAATCAAACGGCAAAAACAACATATTTTTTTCGGGAGCTATCCATCCCGACTGCGCCGATGTTGACTCTACCCTCGACTATATCAAGGAGAACGGACTTTTCGGGATAAAGCTTCACCCCGACTATCAGGGCGTGGAGTTCGACGACCCGAGGTACATCAACATTATGCGCAAGGCGTTCGAGCGCGGTCTTTACGTCATAACCCACGCGGGCTTTGACCCTGCGTTCCCGGATCACATCCACTGTACGCCCGATATGGTGCTCAAAGTCTTGGACGAGTTAAAGGGCTTGTGCGAGCACAAGCTTATCTTAGCCCACCTCGGCGGCTGTTTCAGACCCGATGAAGTGCTGCAAAAGCTTATCGGCGCGCCGGTGTATATGGACACCGCGGCAATGCTCGACTACAGCCCCGAAAAAGCTAAGCTGATAATCGAAAAGCACGGCGCGGACAATATCCTCTTTGCCACCGATTCACCGTGGTTCAGCCAGAAGGAGTATGTTGAAATTCTCAGATCCTTCGGCTTTTCCAAGGAGGATGAGGACAAAATGTTTTATAAAAATGCGCGCAGAATATTGAAGTTATGAGTTCATTTAAAGCCTCCCCCGTAACAAGTGTTGGGGGAGGCTTTAAACATAAATCAAAACTCTAAAAATAAAACATTGTATTTTATTTATCATTGTGATATAATTAATAAGTTAGAATTATTTATAATGTAAATGGAGGAAAGTCAAGTGAAGAAGTTAATGTTAGGCAACGAGGCGATCGCCAGAGGACTTTATGAAGCCGGCGTAAAGCTTGTATCGAGCTACCCGGGCACACCCTCGACCGAGATCACCGAGTTCGCCGCCAAGTATGATGAAATTTACTGCGAGTGGGCTCCCAACGAAAAGGTAGCTACAGAGGTAGCCTTCGGCGCTTCTCTGCGCGGAGTACGTTCCGCGTGCGCTATGAAGCACGTAGGCCTCAACGTCGCCGCCGACCCGCTCTTTACATTGTCATATACAGGCGTAAACGGCGGTATGGTTATTTTTGTAGCCGACGACCCGGCAATGCACTCCTCTCAGAACGAGCAGGATTCGCGCCACTACGCCATCGCCGCAAAGGTCCCGATGCTCGAGCCGTCCGATTCGGCAGAGGCAAAGGATTTTGTAAAGCTCGCTTTTGATATCTCAGAGGAGTTTGACACTCCCGTTATCATCAGAATGTGCACACGTATCGCTCATTCACAGAGCACTGTTGAGCTCTGCGACAGGGTTGAGCGCGAGCTTCCCGAATATGAAAAGAACCCGCAGAAGTACATTATGGCTCCGGCTAACGCTATCCGCCGCCATCCCTTTGTTGAGGAGCGCACAAAGAAGCTCGCTCAGTACGGCGAGACCTCTGTGCTCAACCGCGTTGAGTACGGCGGAACAGAAAAGGGCATCATCTGCGCGGGTACCTGCTACCAGTATGTCAAGGAAGTTTTCGGCGACAGCGTATCGGTATTAAAGCTCGGTATGGTAAATCCGCTTCCCGTTGATATCATCAAGGACTTCGCTTCAAAGGTAGACAAGCTCTATGTTATTGAGGAGCTCGACGGAATAATCGAGGGTCACCTTGCTTCTCTCGGCATTCCCTGCGTTGGCAAGGAGATGTTCTCACCCCTCGGCGAG
>JBGULZ010000206.1:0-1616 GCA_045116595.1 Ruminococcus sp.
GGGAGACAGTAACAATCAGACCGCTGACCCCGGACGATGCCGACGGTCTGCGCGAGCTGACAGGCTGTGAAGAAGTATACCGCTATCTGCCTTCTTTTTTGTTTGAAAAAAAGTATGATGACGCGGAAGAAGTCATCAAACGTTTATATGATGAGTGCCTTGAAGAATCGCTTATTCTCGGCGTTTTTACGGGTGATTCTTTCTGCGGACTGGTTGAGCTTTACGGCTACCGCGCGCCGGCGCGAAAGATAAGTCTCGGATTAAGATTACTGCCTCAGTACCACGGCAAGGGGATCGCGCCCGAAACACTCGATTTGATTTTGGACTATATTTTTAATACGATCGGAATCAAGCTTCTTACCACAAGCGTTATGCCCGGCAACAAAGCGTCCGCGGGGCTGCTCAAAAAGAAAGGCTTTAAACAGACTGTCTTTGCGTTACCCGAGAATTGGGGACATAAGGTCCCTATGCTGACCGATAAATGGATAATGACAGCGTTGGACTATAAAAGGATTTGCAAGGTTCAAGCTGAAAAATAAAACATATCGATAATGGAGGTAAACGATGATTAAGAAACGATTGGTATCCGGTGCGTTATCAGTGGTGTTGGCTATCTCTTTGATCTTTTCCGCGCCCACGGTGCTTGCGAGCGAGGATCTAAAGTTTTCTCAGGAGTATAAGACCTCGCCGTATTATACAAAGCTGACCGAGTCGCTTGAAAACACCAAGGATAAATCCGCTATGGAGAGGACCCTTGCGGTAGCGCTCTCTCAGGAGGGCTACAAAAACTACGCCACAGCGGGCATCGACGTTGAACAGGCGAGAGCCGACGGTCTGCTCTGGACGGGTAAAGAGCTCAGAATGAACGATAACTTGACGGGTAACACCGAGTATACCCGTTGGGCAGAGAGATACATTATGGATCACGACGAGGCGGCTTCACTTTATGATATGGACTGGTGCGCTATCTTTGTAAGCTGGTGCCTCTATCAGGCGGGCTACAATGATGACGAAAGGCTCAAAAGATACTACTACGCCTACTGCGCCGAGCCGAGGATAGAGTTTGACGCTGACAGCTGGATCCTCGCGTACAACTTTAGACAGCAGGGCGTTTACTACACACCCAAGGCTCACCACAAGCTCGATAAATACAACTGGAATACATACTATCACATCGACGTCGATTCGTTCGATATCCCGTATCAGCCGGGCGGACTTATCTTCTTCTCGTGGGACAGCTCGGGCGCTTACTTTGACCACGTTGCTATAGTTGTTGACTACGATCAGGACACCCATGTGCTGACTTACACAAACGGCAACTCCGACGGTATGGTCATCACACGCCAGATCGACCTCGACGTCGAGGAGGAGTTCCGTGGGAATCAGTTCGCCAAGAACAGCGACCGCGTTATGGCGTATGTTGAGTACGACAATATCCTGCCCCTTGAGCCCAAGGATATCACCACGACTACTCCCGTAGTAGAGTGGCAGCGCAACGGTTCCGAGGGACTCAAGCTCAAGACAAATTCCGATTCCGTTATCGGTTCGGTAACTGTTGACGGAGAATATCTCGGCTCAAATGTAGAGAGCAATATGGTTCTCCACGAGGGCTTGCT
>JBGULZ010000207.1:0-8218 GCA_045116595.1 Ruminococcus sp.
CGCCAATCTCTACATCCCTTTGATAATTCAGGGCATAGCTTTTTCCCGAAGCGGTCATATCCGTCCACGGCGAAAGGAAAAAGCAGCCGCAGGGCATTTCCCTTTTGTTATCACGCAGCTTTAACAGCATTGCAAGCGCAAGATTACCGCCCGAAGAATCTCCGCCGACTATAATGTTTTCAGGCTCTGTTCTCGAGGTCAGCTCATCCCATAAATCGAGCGCTTCACTCAGCTGGGTGGGATACTTGCATTCAGGAGAAAGCTTGTAATCCAAAAGGACAATCTCCGCTCCGTTTATCAGGTCGCAAAACGGCGCGCAGAAGTCACGGTAATTATAGGTAAGTCCGCTGATATAGCAGCCGCCGTGCATATAGTAAATCACCTTGCCCGAGGGTTTGGTGCCGTCTATTCTAAGCCGTTGGTATTTTGTGCCTTTTGGCGTAGTAAGACACTCAAGCGAGTAGCCCTTCTTCGGCTTCGTGTGCGAATATTTTTCCGACATTAGCTTCATTTTCTGTTCCATTTCGGGATGCGCTATCGGGTTGATGTTCTGCATCCGCATCATCATCTTAAAAAATTTACCTCTTATCGAGGACATTTCTATCACCTTCCGTTTTGTTCTCGAATTTGCATCTTCTGCGATACTCTAAGGGAGAAACCTTATATCGCTCCTTAAAAGCCGCTCCGAATTTTGGCTGGCTTTTGTAGCCGACGCTCAACGCGATATCAATCACCTTTTTATCTGTTTTTGCGAGTAAATCCGCGGCTCTTCTCAATCGAAGATTTTGCTGGAATTCAGCATAGCCACAGCCGTAAACACCGCGAAAATAGGTTTTCAGGCTTGTTTCACTCACTCCGAATTCAACCGCCAATTCTTTCGCGGTATAGCGTATATCTAAATTGTTTGAAATTTTATCATATACCTTTTTGGCTATTTCCGCTTGCGTTGAGGTATAGAAGCTTCTTTTTTGTTTTCCGTTGCCGAAATCCTTATTCCCCAATGCAAACAGCAGCTCCAAAAATTTCAGGTAAACTCTTGCATATTCCGCTTGCGCCGCAATCAGACGATCAATACTTTCGGCAATGCTTTTTATTTCATCATCAGTCTGTATTATCTGCGGTCTGCTGTATTTCCGACAGCTCTCCGCAAGAAGATTCGGAATCTCAACGCTTTCTCCGAGTAAGGTTAAATCATTGCGCCAATCGCTGTCTAAAAAGACAAAAATCTCAATCCCTGTGTACTCAGCGTTGGGATAATAAAAGCTGTCTGTCGCCTGACCCGTATCAACGGCAAGCTCTCCGCCTGAAAGATAGGTGCGCTCTCCGTTGTTTAAGGAAAGCTCGCACCTGCCGCTTTGACAGTAATTGATTTTCAGATAACATGTTTCGTCAATCGTACTTGAAAAATCGGGGATAGTATGGGAATGAATCTCTATTCTTTGCACCATAACATATGGAGAGAAGAACACGGTTGTCAGATTCCCGCCGTTATTGTCGAGAGGCACATGCAATCTTCGCCTTTTTGAATTGTATTCAGCGCCGCGGATTTTAAGAAACGGCTCTAAAAAATCTCTGTTCATATTAACTCCTGCTCGCGAAATTAACCTTGCGTTCACAGCAAGCTTCAATAAATTCGCTGTCGTGCGTAACGATGATGACAGTCTTTCCCAAATTTCTTAATTGTCTCATCAGCGCGGCAATCTCTTTCATATGCACATAGTCAAGACCGCTTGTCGGTTCATCAAATAATATATAATCCCGTTCTGAGGCAACCGCGCAGGCAATGGCGAGTCTTTGCTTTTGACCGCCCGACAACGCCATCGGGTGACGTTCTTTATAACAAACAAGGTCAACGCTTTCGAGTATTTTGAGCGCCTTATCTTCATTCGGTTCGGGCAGACTGATCATCACCTCTTCAAGCACGCTGTCGGTGAACAGCTGATGATTCGTGTCCTGCATAACCATAAAGAAACTGTTCAGTCTGTTTCTTCGCTTAAAGGGCGCGCCGTTAATTATTATATCGTCCTTGCTTCGCCTTTCCAAGCCGCACAGACAGTTCAAAAAGGTCGTTTTTCCTTCACCGTTAGCAGCGGTAATCGCGGTGATTTTTCCAAGCGCAAGCTTCATATTATGAATATCTATAATATAATTTCCCGCTTTTGAACGGGTGAAAAAGCCTTGCTTATAGCCAAATTGCAGGCTTTTTATGGTGAGCGTTTTATCATCCGTTGTTACAACGGGCAACTCTATTTCCGTAGGAGCGGGCGAATGGGCGCTTCGTAAACCTAATTCACTCAAATCATTATCGCTTAACTTATTCAGCTCATTCTTATTACAATCTTTGATGATTTTTCCGTCATTCATTAAAACTACTCTGTCAATCATATCCCAAAGATAAAACAGTCGATGCTCCGCCGCGATGACGGTTCTTCCTTGCCTGACCCACTGCGCGATTAGCTTCCTCAGCTGCATTGTCGCATGATAATCAAGATTTGCCGAGGGCTCGTCAAGCAAGATAATCTCAGGCTTGCCGACCTCAATTGAAGCGCAGGCAATCTTTTGTTTTTCGCCGTCGGACAGGTGAAAAATACTCCTGTCCAGTAGATTTTTTATTTGAAAGCTTTCGGCGGTTTGTTTAATTCTGCTCTTGATTATTTCGGCTTCTACACCCAGATTTTCACTCAAAAAGGCAAGTTCGCTTGTGGTATCTACATTAAAAAACTGCGACCTCGGATTTTGGAAAACCGTGCCGATTTTCTCAGCCGATTTGCAAAGCGGCTTATCGTTGATAAGTTCGCCGTCAATCATAACCTCTCCCTCGAGCTTGCCTGAATAGTAATGCGGAATCAAGCCATTGATTAGTCTTAAAAGCGTGCTTTTACCGCAGCCCGAAGGGCCTGTAAGAAGCACAAAAGAACCCTTTTCTATTCTTAAATTTATATTACTCAGGCTTCCGTTTAACTCGGCACTTGATTCGTCACTGTTTTCGGAAAGATACGTAAAACTGACGTTTTTTAGTTCAATCATAGCTTCACAACCTCCCCGAAGTGAATTCCGAATAGACTCAATACCCATACCAAATAAGCACAGAAGCAGAGTGCCAAAAGGAAAAAATCCTGAAATCTAAAGCGGGTATCGCAAATATTTGTGCGCTTGCGCGGCGAATCCAAGCCCCGCGTCAGTGCAGCGGCAGAAAGCTCGTCGCCGATTTTAAGAGAGCACATTAGAATGGGAATCAATCTGTATTCTAAAATTCCCGCCGCGTTTCTTCCGCCGAAGCGTATGCCGCGCATTGTCATCGCCTTGTTAATCGCTTGAATTTCTTCCTTAACCGTTGGAAAAAATCGGAAGATAACCGACATCGGAATTGTAATCACATCGGGTATAAAGAGCTTTTTCATTCCGGTAATAAATTCGCTTGCTGTTGTGCTTGAAATAACATAAACACTCATCAACGCGCAGGGGAGAAGTCCTGTTACTATTCCTACAACAATAAACAACATAATATGAAATATGCCGTCTGAGCCTGAGGACAGTACAGACCATAAGATTATGACTGCAATATACACCAACAGCCCAACCATTCCCGCCTTAAGATTTTTGGATATAAACAGCAGAAAAAGAGAAACAAGCGGAAATATCAAAGTGAATATTTCCGCGTCTGTTCCTCCTAACCCGCCCATTAAAAAAGCAGGAAGCGTTACCAAAAGCACAAGCTTTGTTATCGGGTTTATAAAGCTTTTCTTTCCGTAATCACCTTTTAACATCAGACAATCCCAGCCTTAGCAAAATGCTTTTTCATTATTTTCAGTCCAAACAAACCGCCGAGAATCCCAAAGGCTACACACAGCGCAATCAACACAGGCGCAGTCCAAATTTGGAAAATGCTCTTTGCCGAGGAAATAAACTCCTCACCGTAATCCGCGTTTTGCTGCCAATATGTATCCGCCATAAAAATCAGCGGGATGTAGCTGCCGAACAGCCAAGTACAAAATGCACCGTGCGCTATTACCGTATGTTTTTTGCTTTTATATGCTCCGAGTTTTAAAATAAGCTCTGTTATTATTCCCGACACGGCGCACACGGGCAGCGCGTACCAGCCCATTCCCGTAAGCATTAACAACAAGCCGAGCAGCATGCTCATAATGAAAACCATACCGAGTTTTTTTACCTTTGTAGCAAACAGCATCCACGGAATACCTCCGACTACCGGGATAATGACGCAGTATAAGGGCATTAAAACAGGAATAAACCCAATAGGCATAACAGCCATAGTAATGATAAATATAATTGCGGTGAAGATACCGATATTGATTAAATCTCTTCCGCCGATAATCTTCTTTTGTTGTTGATTACTCATGTGAAACTCCTTTATTGTTATTGCCGGCAGTATATAAGTTAGCATAGACTCACCAAAAAATCTATACCCATACAGCCAAATTGTTCCACATAGCGGCGAGATAATCGATGCTATCTTTTCATAATCAAGCATATCAGTTAGGCGGAGCTAACTGATAATCAAAAAATAACAGGCATGATGTTCTTTGCCTGTTAAGAGTATAAATGATAACAATGTTCTTGTCAATCTCTCAAGCGTTTTAGTTGCCATCTTATCCGACTTGTTGTTCCGTAATTCGGTAAACTTGCCCTCCAACGAGCAGTTATATTATAGTTGACATCACAATGTTTGTCAAAAAAGTTAATAATCTTATAATCAAACAATAGCTCCCTCAGACACTCGCCTCGGGATTGACTTCAATTTTTCCTCGCCAAAGGTTTCTTCGGCGTCTTGCAGCTCAGAAAGCAGCGTTTTCTTATTCTGCGGAAGTATACCGTGTACAGGTACGACATTCGACGGATGCAGTCCGAAATAGTAGCAGGGTATATCTATGAGGTTTAACAAAAGCTCCTTCTCGGCTATGTATTCTCCGATAGTACATTCATTAAATTTTCCTGACCTCATATCCTCATACAGCGGACAGCCCTCGTCCGCATGGATAGTACCCGTAAATATCAGATAAGGCTTAACTTTATTTATCAACTTATCATTATTATTAAAATTAATCAATAGTTAATCTTGATTTATTCATATTTAAATCTTCCCGTGCTTTTCTTTATATTTCTCAATCGCGTCACGAATCAGGATTCCCATTTGACATCTCCGAATCTCTATGCTATACTACACTGAACAAACCGCATAGGAATGGGAAAAACAGGGCTTCACCGACGTGGTGTAACCATCAGGTCCATGTGAAAGCAATTTCATGCAGGTTCAAGTCCTGTTATCCGCACCAGTATGAGTGTTCATAACGGATTTATGTTATGGACACTCTTTCTTTTTTTCGGATTGTTTTTTGAATTTGGCTTTATAAATTCTATGCTCGCTGAAGCATTAGACTAATAGATTGAAACTACTCGTCTAATGTGTTACAATTAACTAAATTAAGACGAATTTATCTACCCGACACTTATGTCTACCGCATAAAAACGGCATTTTCTCACTTTATGTCGTGTTCAAAAGCTGCGGTTTGAGTTATGATTTTTGTCAGGAAAGGAGAAAAAACGTATGGATCAAAAAAGAATCGGCTCATTCTTGCGAGAGCTGAGAACAGAAAAAGGCTTGACGCAGGAACAGCTCGCCGAAAAGCTGAACGTTTCGGGCAGGACTGTGTCACGCTGGGAAAACGGCAACAATATGCCCGACTTATCAATCATTGTTGAGCTTGCGGATTTTTACGACATTGATATACGCGAGCTTCTTAACGGAGAAAGGAAAAGTGAGGAAATGAACGAAGATTTAAAAGAAACAACTTTAAAAATGGCAGACTATGCAGAAGCAGAAAAGCAATTACTGACTAAAAGATTATGTATAAAAAGTTTAATTGGATTGATTTCACTTTTAACTGCATTGGTGTTTGTCGGACTAAAATTTGAGCAAATAAATGCTTTGCTTGAATGTATAGAATATACATGCTTTGGTCTTGCTGTTGGGGCATTGATTTCAGGTATATTCTTCTCCACAGGTGTGCTCGCTAAGATCAGAAACAATCCGAAAGGAAGAAGATTTGCTAAATCAATCGGTATTATTGCCGCTATAATAACAATTATATGTGTAGTAATATGCGCTGTTCTGTCTATTAAATAAATCCGCAATGAACACTCGCACCAAAAAAAGCCCGATTTTATCGGGCTTTTTGCTGTTTTAGGATACAAAAAATGTTGGCAGACGCGTAAGGTATGCTCGTGAATGTGTTGGCTGTTTTCAACAAATTCGAGAGATATGATTTGGTTACTATCGACAAATCTTTAGTTGATATTATAATTGCAACAGCACAGAGATCTTTTTCCCGAGTAAAACGCCGAGAATACAAAACGCTACGCTCAATACTATATAAATGCTTCCGGATAAATATGCTTTATTTTCAAACAAAGAGAATGCTTCAAGCGAAAATGTTGAAAAGGTCGTAAAGCCTCCGCACACGCCTGTTTTCCAGAACAAAACCGCATTATCAGAAGCATTATCTTTATTGCTGACGATTCCGACAATGAATCCGATCAGTATTGCTCCGAGGATATTTGTTATCAATGTAAGTATTGGAAAATCGGTTTTTACGGGAATAAGGCTGATAGCGTACCTTCCTATTGCGCCTAACGCGCCGCCAAGAGCAACAAATAAAAAACTCATTTTGTTTCTTTCCTCCTTGAATACTGATTTATCAGCTTTTAGGATATCCTGCTACTCATGCAGTTCCAGCGGCAGTCCGTCAGGATCGCGGAAGAAGGTCATCTTCTTTCCCGTGTAGTCATCTCTGCGTATTGGCTCCGTGGGAATCCCCAAATCATTCAGTTCAGCGACAATTTCCTCTATATTTTCTACCGCAAATGCAAGATGCCGCAAGCCGCACGCTTCGGGATCAGTCGCACGCTTTGGCGGATTTTGAACACAGAAAATCTCCAATTCAGCGTTGCCAAGCCGCAAATCCAATTTCGTATCCTGTTTATTCGGACGATAGTTTTCCCTGATGATTTCAAATCCGAGCAAATCTACATAAAAATGCTTTGTCCGTTCATAATCGGAAGTGATGATCGCGATATGATGAATGTCTGTCAGCTTCATTTTGCTGCCCCCATTACCCATTATTAATTAATCATATCAGAAAAACAACCGATTGTCCACAAACCTCGGCAAGAAAACGCTGAGTTTCCGTTTATCAAAAATCCCCGCCTGCTCGCTGGGAACAGGCGGGGAAACTATGTTATTTCTTAACAAATCTTAGTTCTGTCAATGCTTCTGATGTCGGTGCGCTTGATTTTGCCGCTTATGGTTTTCGGCATTTCGTCGGCAAATTCCAGAACTTGGATATGCTTGTAGGATGAAACCTTTTTGTTGACAAAACGCTTGATTTCTTTTTCGAGCTGTTTGCTCTTTTCAAAACCGTCGGCAAGCTTTACCGTTGCTTTGATAGCCTGTCCTCTTGAAGCGTCGGGAATACCCGTGACCGCGCATTCCAAAACAGCAGGGTGTTTCATCAATACATTTTCGATTTCAAACGGTCCGACGCGGAAGCCTCTTGTTTTGATCAAATCGTCTATTCTTCCGACATACCAATAGAATCCGTCTTCGTCCTTATACGCGGTGTCGCCTGTGTGATAAACGCCGTTTCTCCACACGCTTTCGTACAGCTTTTCATCACCGCAATAGCCCATAAATATACCGTACTGCTGCTTTTGCGGCACGACTACGATCTCGCCGACCTCGTTCTCCTTAAGCTCGTTGCCGTCTTCGTCAACTATCATTGTATTGTACAACGGCGTAGGCTTTCCGAGCGAGCCGGTCTTTGATTCGGTACCGACAAGATTACCGAGCATAAGCACGGACTCTGTTTGACCGAAGCCTTCCTTTAAGCTCAAACCCGTCTGCTCATAAACCTTTTCAAACACAGAGGGATTCAAAGCCTCTCCGGCAGTGGTCAGGTGCTCCAGCGCCGATAAATCATACTTGCTCATATTACGCTTGATAAAATAACGGTAAACCGTCGGCGGCGCGCAAAAAGAGGTAACCTTATATTTCTCCATTATTCGCAGCAGCTTATGCGGTGAAAAGCTGTCAAAATCGTAAACCATAACAGCACAGCCGCACAGCCATTGTCCGTAGATCTTTCCCCACGAGGCTTTGCCCCAGCCTGTTTCGGCTACGGTCAGGTGAAGCCCGTTTTCA
>JBGULZ010000208.1:0-7904 GCA_045116595.1 Ruminococcus sp.
GGAGTAAAGCTCACTGTTTTTGAGTCCGATAAAAAGGACATCACGCTGAATTTTGAGCGATGAACGGGGAAAAATCAAGGCTGCAAAGGCAGTTTGAATTCTGCCTTGAAGCGGACAAGGAAAAGCGGATAATGCGCCGCACTCTGCTTTCAAACGGAAAAGAATGTGAAAACGACGCCGAGCACGCGTGGCACGCCGCGCTGATGTGCGTTTTGCTCAGCGAATACGCTAACGAAAAAATTGACGTTCTGCGCACGGTCAGTATGCTGCTTATCCACGACATCGTGGAGATCGACGCCGGCGACACCTACGCCTACGACGAAACCGCCAAGCTAAGCCAGCGCGAAAGGGAGCTTAAAGCCGCCGGCAGGATATTCAACCTTCTCCCCGAGGATCAGGCAAAAAAGTTCAGAGAGCTTTGGGATGAGTTTGAGGCTGAGGAAACGGCGGAATCAAAATTCGCCCACACTATGGACAACATCCAGCCCGCAATGCTCAACAACTCAACGAACGGCAGGGTTTGGGAGGAAAACAAAATCAAGCTCAGCCAGATACTTGAGCGCAACAAAAACACCCCCGAGGGCTCAAAAACTCTCTGGGACTACTCGCTCAACAACTTTATTATGCCCAGTGTCGAAAACAAAAAGATAGCAACGTGACGTTGCATCCGATCCGCCTTTTTAAATGTATTGCCGATTTCAAACATTGAGCAATGGCGGTGTCATTACAGAGCAAATTAAATACATATATGAACAGAGAGAACAGGAGAGAAAAAACTGTTCTCTTTTTCTTTTTTCACTTTCTCTTTTCTTATTCTTTTTACTCTTCTTTTTCTTATTCTTTTTTATCTTTTTCTTCTTATTCTTCTTCTTTTTCTTATTGGCTGCAATTGTATACAAATGTAGTTATAAGTTACAATTGTATACATTTGCAGCAAACGCTGCCAATTGCTGCCTTTTGCTTACGACCGTATACGTTCGTATAAAAAATCGTCTATATATAAAAAAAGAGATGACCTGTTGTGAAAACAACAGAATCATCTCTTAAAAACATTATTATCCTACGCGCACCAAAAACTTTTAGTTTTCGGCAACGCTATGACCCGCCGTTAATTAAAGTTAAAAAATCAATCAAACTTTTAAATAGGCGGATTTGCGGTGTCGCCGCCGCGACTTACTCGTATTCGCAGACGCTTGCCCATGAGAGCAGGAGATCTCTTTCCTCGGGCTTGCCCTTTACGGACTGCGAGGCAGCTACGATCGGCATCCAGCGCTCAACATACTGGCGCGCGGTGTCGGTCTTTTCGCAGTAGAGCTTGAGGTACTTCTCGCCGAGATCCTTCTGATCCTTCAAAACGAAGGTCAGGTAAGTTCTCGCCGCGTCAGCAGCGCCGTTGCCCTGGGTCGCGTGAGCCCAGTCAAGGATATATGGCGTGCCGTCCTTGGAAATAATGATGTTGCTCGGGGTATAGTCGCCGTGGCAAACCTTGTTGTGATCCTTCATCGAGGCGAGCCTTGTGTGGAGCTCGTAGCGTGTAGTCGCGTCAAGATCGGTCTGGCTGATCTTATCCTGCATCTTGTCCTTGATGCGCTTGAGGAGCGGACATCTTTTATCCAATATCTCCATCTGGATATTCACGAACAGATCCATATACTCGTCGATCTTGTCGGGATCCTCGTCCATAAGCTGTTCAAGGGTCTTGCCCTCGATGTAGTCTGAGACGATAGCCCACTTGCCGTCGATCTTCTTAACCTCCTCGATCTTGGGGATATTAAGACCTGTCTCCTCTACTCTTGCCTGGTTAAGAGCCTCGTTGAGGATATCCGACTTCGGAAAAGACTCGTCAAAAACCTTTACCGCAAAGTTACCGTCCTTGTATATTACTTTATTTTTTCTCTCTGCGAGAACGTTTTTTAATTTCATTATTTAAGCCCCCTTGTAATCACACAGCATTTTTGTTGTTGCCGTAGTAGGCGTTAAGGTACATCTGCTTGATCTCGCTCATCAGCGGATATCTCGGGTTAGCGCCTGTGCACTGGTCGTCAAACGCCTGCTCGGTCATATCGTCAAGAGTCTTGAGGAAGTACTCCTCGTCTACTCCGTAATCGGCGATAGTCTCCTTGATACCGACCTTAGCCTTGAGCTCGTTTACGCCCTTGATAAGGTTCTCGACGCTCTCCTTGTCGTTCTTGCCGGCAAAGCCGAGGAACTGAGCTACCTCAGCGTAACGCGCGAGGGTGTGGGGATGGTCGTACTGAGAGAATGTGCCCATCTTTGTGGGGACCTCTGAGCTGTTGAAGCGAATGACCTGCTCGAGCATAAGAGCGTTGGCAACGCCGTGAGCGATGTGGTGGAACGCGCCGAGCTTGTGAGCCATTGAGTGGCAAACGCCGAGGAACGCGTTGGCAAACGCCATACCCGCCATTGTAGCCGCGTGAGCAACCTTTTCACGCGCGAAGGGCTCGTTCTGTCCGTTGTCATAGCAGGCGGGCAGATACTCAAAGATGACCTTAAGCGCTTTAAGCGCGAGACCGTCGGTGAAGTCAGTCGCCATAACCGAAGCGTAAGCCTCGAGCGCGTGCGATACAGCGTCGATACCCGAAGCGGCGGTGAGTCCCTTGGGGCCGCTCATCATATTGTCGGCGTCAACGATAGCCATATTCGGCATAAGCTCGTAATCCGCGAGCGGATACTTGATACCCGAATCCTGATCGGTGATTACGGCGAACGGAGTTACCTCCGAGCCTGTGCCCGATGAGGTCGGGATAGCGATAAAGTACGCTTTCTCGCCCATTTTGGGGAATTTATAGATCCTCTTGCGGATATCGGAAAAGCGCATTGCCATATCCTTAAAGTCGACCTCGGGATGCTCGTAGAGTACCCACATGATCTTAGCTGCGTCCATAGCCGAGCCGCCGCCGAACGCGATGATGGTGTCGGGCTCGAACTTAGCCATAGCCTCGGCTCCGCTCTGTGCGGATTTAAGCGAGGGATCGGGCTCTACGTCGGCAAATACGGTGTAATTGATTCCCATCTCGTTGAGCTTGTCGGTAATGGGATCGATATATCCGTTCTTATACAGGAAGCTGTCGGTAACGACAAAGGCGCGTTTTTTGCCCAGATCGCTCTTAAGCTCATCAAGGGCAACGGGCATACAGCCCTTCTTTATATAAACCTTTTCAGGCGCTTTGAACCAAAGCATATTATCTCTCCTCTCGGCAACGGTCTTGATGTTCAACAGGTGCTTGACTCCTACGTTCTCGCTTACCGAGTTGCCGCCCCATGAGCCGCAGCCCAGTGTGAGCGACGGGAGAAGCTTGAAGTTGTAAAGGTCGCCGATACCGCCGTGTGAGGACGGGGTGTTTACGAGGATACGGCAGGTCTTCATATGAGCCGCGAATTTGTTGATCTTCTCTCTCTCGTTTACCTCGTCGATATAAAGCGATGAGGTGTGGCCGTAACCGCCGTCCGCGATGAGCTGCTCCGCCTTTTCGATAGCCTCGTCAAAGTCCTTCGCCTTGTACATAGCGAGCACGGGAGACAGCTTTTCGTGAGCGAATTCCTCGCTGATATCGACCGATTCTACCTCGCCGATGATGATCTTTGTCTCTTCGGGAACTTCAACGCCCGCCAATTTTGCGATAGTAACGGGCTTTTGTCCAACGATCTTAGCGTTGAGCGCGCCGTTGATGATGATAGTCTTTCTGACCTTTTCGGTTTCTTCGGGAGAAAGGAAGTAACAGCCGCGCGCCTTAAATTCTTTTTTGACCTTGGCGTAAACCTTTCTTGTTGCGATAACGCTCTGCTCCGAGGCGCAGATCATACCGTTATCAAAGGTCTTTGAGTGGATGATCGAGTTGACCGCGAGCAGAATATCCGCCGAGTCGTCGATGATCGCGGGGGTATTGCCGGCGCCTACGCCCAAAGCGGGCTTTCCGCTCGAATACGCCGCCTTTACCATTCCGGGACCGCCTGTGGCGAGGATGATGTCCGCCTCCTGCATAAGCAGGTTGGTGAGCTCAAGCGAGGGAACGTCTATCCACGCGATGATACCCTCGGGAGCGCCTGCCTCGACCGCGGCCTCCAAAACGATCCTTGCGGCCTCGATCGTGCTCTTCTTTGCGCGCGGATGCGGGCTGATGATGATTCCGTTTCTGGTTTTGAGGCTGATAAGCGTCTTAAAGATAGCGGTAGAGGTCGGGTTTGTCGTCGGGATTACCGCCGCGACAACGCCGATAGGCTCGGCGATCTTCATTGTGCCGAAAACCTTGTCCTCCTCAATAACGCCGCAGGTTTTTGTGTCGCGGTAGGTGTTGTAGATGTACTCCGAAGCAAAGTGATTTTTTATCACCTTGTCCTCGGCAACGCCCATTCCCGTCTCCTCAACAGCCATCTTGGCAAGCCCGATCCTCGCCTGATTGGCAGCTGTTGCGGCGGCAAGGAAAATCTTGTCGACCTGCTCCTGGGTGTATGTTGCGAACACTTTTTGAGCCTCTCTTACTCTGTTGAGCGCTTTTTTAAAGCTTGTAGCGCTTTGAACAACAGGGTACTTTTTGTTACTCATATAATCTCCCTTTCTTGATTTATAATGAATAATCACCGAACAGTTCGCTCATAACGGCTGTTCGGTGATTATTTACGAATCTGTATTATCTTTGTTTTTTATAAGCCTTTCCGGGCAGAAAAGCAAATCAGTTTTAGCTTTTATCTTTTGAGCTCTTCGTACTTGATTCCGTTCTTCTGAGCGTAGTTGAGCGCGTATGAACCTGAATAAGCCTTGATGGTGAGGTCAGATGAGCACTCCCTGAACGCATCCTTGGGGATCTTTGTGATAGTAACGGGGATGGTTACTTCCTTGAGCGACGCGCACTGGAAGAAGCAGAACTGGGGAAGTGAAGTCAGTGTTTTGCTCTCGGGGATAACAACGCTTGTAAGACCTGTCGCGCAGAATGCGTATGATCCGATCTCTTTAAGAGTAGCGGGAAGCTCAATGCTTGTCAGCGCCTTGCAGTTAAAGAATGTGTTGATACCCAAAACCTTGACGTTCTTGGAAAGCTTAACGCTCTTTAAGTTTTTGTTTCCCGAGAAGGCGTAGTCCTGGACCTCTGTGATAGAGTCGGGCATAACGACCTCTTCAACGTTCTTTCCGTTAAATGCGCTGTGGCCGATGATAGTTACGTTATAGCCCTGGAAGGTAGCGGGGATCTCAACCTTGCCGCCCTTGCCGTAATATTTAGTGAGCATAAGCTCTTTTGAGTTGATGATATAGAAGCCGAAGTTTTCGTCCTTAAGGTCGGGCTCTGTTGTGGGAACAACATAACCGGGGCCGCTGTTCTTATTGCTTTCTTTTGACTTGTCGTCGTTGCATCCGCAGCCTGTAAAGCACAGAGCGGCAGAAACAACCGTCAGGCACGCAAGAAGCGCGCAGATAATTTTTCTCATTTTAAAGGATCCTTTCTTTTCATAAAATAATGGTCTGAAATCGATTGCGCTCGTCGATTATTAATATAATAACATTTTAACAGAATAAATGCAATGAGTTTTTGATAATTTTTCATAAATTTATCATTTATTTGGTTACATACGTGTACATACGCGCGCATACGCGCGCACGCGTATACATTATAATAGGGGAAAATCACGTCCAAAACCCATTTTTGCAGGAAAAATATTACAGAGAAAATGGAAAAATGTTACATTTTTGGCATTTCTGTAACCAAGATAATCAAAATAGTTCTCAACAAGAACTAAATGTTAGTAAACGTGCCTGAATTTACCTCAAAATGAAATTTTTATGGGTCAAAGGGTTGATTTTTTGAAATAAAGGTGATATAATTGTTACAAATTTGTTAACAAGTGGTTTGCGGGCTGTAACTTTTCAGCCCCGTATCCCTAAAATAACGCTTGTTACTTTTGGAGGTAATAAAAATGCACAGGTTTAAGAAACTGGTTGCTGTCATCTTATGCATCATCGTGATAACGAGCGTATGCGTATTCGGCAGTAGTTTATCCGCAGGCGCGAGCGGCACAGGCGCAGGTCTTGCAGAGTACGCCCTCAACGCGTACAATGAAGGCTGGGCATATTCTTGGGGCGGCACATCACCCGGAGCGGTCGACTGTTCAGGTCTTATCTACTCCTATTGCGGCGGTGAGCGTATCGCTATGATCGAAACCTGCACAGAGCAGGGCTCGGTTGACGCAGGTATCCCCAGGATCCACGGTCTCGGTCTTTGGAGACCCGGCCACGTTGGCGTTTACATCGAGAACAATATGGAAGTTGACGCCAGAGGTGACGAGTGGGGCGTATGCTACGACGAGATCGGCGGCTGGAACACCTGGACATATTGGTTTAAGCTGGCGGCTGTTGAATATCCCACAAACGGCTGGGAGAAGTTCAACGGAAACTACTACTACTATGAGGACGGCCAGTACATCGTAAACACATCAAGAACAATTGACGGTACTACATATTACTTTGACGGTAACGGACATTCAAGCACAACTCCCTCAAATATGTCCTCTACCGCTTCGGATTCACCGTCATCAGATTCATCTTCATCAAGCAGCTCGAGCGCTCCCACATCTTGGAGCAAGGGCTCAAGCGGTGAGGAAGTAGAAAAGATCCAGACACGTCTTAAGGAGCTCGGCTTCTATAACGGTCCTATCGACGGCGACTTCGGCGAAGCTACCGACCAGGCTTTCAGAGCCTTCCAGGAGGCTGCAGGCCTGACAGTTGACGGTATCGCGGGCACAGACAGAGAGGTACTCTATTCCGATGACGCTCCTCACGCAAAGGCTGTTGAAGAAACTCAGCCCACTACAGAGGAAGCTACCGAACCCGCTACAGAGGAAACCGTTCCCGAGGAGAAGGCTCCCGTGATCATTGCGCAGAACGGCGACTTCAGCGAGGAAGTTATCAGCATCCAGCAGAAGCTTCTCGATCTCGGTTACTTCGGCATCCAGCCCACAGGCTTCTACGGCGACCTCACAGAGGAAGCTATCAAGGCGTTCCAGACTCAGAACGGTCTTGAGGCAACAGGTATACTTGACGACGCTACCTACGCTCTTCTCTTCAGCGATAAGGCTGTGGCTAACCCCACACCCGTTGTAAACGTTGAGGAGCAGCAGGAAGCAGCGGTAAGCGCGGGTTCAGGTCCCAGCCAGGTATCATCCTTCGCTCCCTCGACTCTGATCGTTTCTAACGAGACAAACCAGAGCTACGCTAACACAGCTTCTAATGTAGCCGACAAGACAAACAAGGTATCTAACCAGGCTCTTGCAAGCTCTTCATCTGTTGTTCCCTCTTTTGCGGCTCAGGTAAAGAGAACAGCTAACATCTGGATCTGGTTCGTACTTGTCGCGGTAATTCTCGGCGCGATCGCCTTTATCATGCTCAAGCGCGATAAAAAGAAGACCCGTTACCAGAAGTTCGTTGAGAAAAAGAAAAAAGCTCCTTCAACAAGAGCTCAGCTCAGCGCCAGATGGTAGAAACGTGACGTTTCATCCAATCCGCCTATTGAAAAACTTTGTTTGATACAGACGTTTTCTTAACGGCGGGTCACAGCATTGCAAAATACCAACGCCTTTTACGGCGGGTCACAGCATTGTAAAGTACCAACGCTTTTTGCGGCGGGTACTGACAATACAAAAACTCAGCTCCTTACTCATTTGGGTAAGGAGCTTTCTTTTGTCTGTAACAAATCTTTGATGATAAATAATTAAACTCTAAACTCTCAACTCTAAACACTATCACAAAAGCCACAGCTTCATGTACGCCGCGGCGGGCGACATCGGCGGGAGCAGCTTTATACCGAGCCCGCTGTATTTTTGCTTGCTCTCGTAGTTGAAGCCCTGCTCCGACCCCGTCAGGTATACGGGGATATTTTTATCCTCCGCGGTTTTGC
>JBGULZ010000209.1:0-1130 GCA_045116595.1 Ruminococcus sp.
TCGGTTTTACATCATTTGAGTTATATAAGGAGCTGTGCGAGGAGCACAGAGCGATGAACGGTTAGGGTGGAAGTATGAGCAAAACGAAAAATATAATTTCTTTGATAATCAACGCGGCAATAGTGGTTTCTACCGCAGTTGTACTTATTATGGTCTTGTTTTTCAACGCGAACGATCTGATAAAATACGGTTACGAGGCGTTTTACTTTTTTACAACGGATTCAAATATCCTGAGCGCGATCGCGGCGCTGATAGTATTAATATTCCAAATTAGAATATTAACCGGCAAAAGCAGTGAGATACCGGGTTGGGCGATAGTCCTGAAATACATAAGCACAACGGCTGTGATGCTGACCTTTACCGTTGTAATGGCGTTTTTGGGACCGCTGTATTCATATTACACCGTGCTTAAGGGAACCGAGATCTATGTGCACCTTTTCGGACCGCTGCTGGCGTTTGTATCGCTTTGGCTGTTCGAGCCGTATTATATCATCCCGAAAAAGTTCATCCACCTTGCGGCGATACCAACGTTGATTTACGGAGCGGTTTATACCACCGAGGTTTTGATAATCGGGGAGAATGGCGGCTGGAAGGACTTTTACGGCTTCAATACGGGCGGAATGTGGTATCTTTCGGTAGTGCTGATTTTTCTCGTAACCTATATCCTTGCGATAGTGATAAGGCTTTTGCATAACTACCGCGCCAAAAAGCAGATGGGAAAGCTTGAAGAAACCGCCGATGTACAACAGCAATAAATTTGAAAAAATTTCAAAAAAGTCTTGACTTTTATGATCATAAGTGATATTATAGATAAGTCGCTGAGAGATAAGGCGAAACGCTGAAGCGACACAGGCATTAATGTGGGAGCATAGCTCAGCTGGGAGAGCATCTGCCTTACAAGCAGAGGGTCATAGGTTCGAGCCCTATTGTTCCCACCAAATGGCCCGGTAGTTCAGTTGGTTAGAACGCTAGCCTGTCACGCTAGAGGTCGTCGGTTCGAGCCCGATCCGGGTCGCCACTTTTGCCTCTGTAGCTCAGTCGGTAGAGCAGGGGACTGAAAATCCCCGTGTCGATGGTTCGATTCCGTCCGGAGGCACCTAAAACGCGGATGTAGCTCATCTGGTAGAGCG
>JBGULZ010000210.1:0-1764 GCA_045116595.1 Ruminococcus sp.
CGGTCGTCAGAGAGCAGCGTATCCCGTTTGAGATCACTACAGAGGTTCCGAACGATACAACAAAGAGAGCGATCGAAAACGCAAGAAACGGCATCGGACTCAGCAGAGAATTCCATTCGGTTACGGAGCTGATGGAGGATCTTAATGCTGACGATTAGATACGAATCCAATTTCAAAAAGGATTTTAAGCGAATAAAAAAACGCGGATATAATATAAATCAGCTTGAAAAAGTTATCGGTTTTCTCGCTGAGCAAAAGCCTTTACCCCAAAAATACAAAGACCATTCTCTTTCGGGAGATTATTCCGACTGCCGTGAATGTCACATCACTCCCGATTGGCTGTTGATTTATAGAATTGTTGACGACGAATTATTATTGGTTTTGACCCGAACCGGCACACACAGCGATTTGTTTTGAGCTATGTTTTTATCAGTTAGTGCATTTTCTAAGTACGTTTTATCCATCATTTTCCGTTTGGTATTGTCTCTTTCGCTTAGGCTAATAATCACGTTTTCTCTTAAAACACATTGACATCATTTGATATATCCAGTATAATAAGCCTGAGGAACAATATTGTTTTTGCGAGGGAAAAATGAAGGAAATAAGAATCAAATATTCCAAGGACGCCATAAAATTCTTATCGAAGCTTGATAAGAAATCAGTGAAAAGAATTCGCACGGCGATAGAAGGATTAGCGGACACCCCTCCTGTCGGAGATATAAAGCCCCTGCAGGGATTTAGTGACGGCAGGAAACGGTTGAGGGTCGGAACTTGGAGGATCATATACAAACAGGAGAGCGAATTATTTATTGAAATCATATTTGTGATCGACATCGGTAATCGCGGAGATATTTATAAGTAGGAGATGATATTATGTCAGGTATTACAATGGAAGCCGCTCGTTTGATGGACATTCTACCTGAAGCAGATCAGGCATTTGCTTATGAGTTCATAAAAAAGCTTGTACTTGCTTGGGATCCGGATTTTACCAAGGTAACCGATGAAGAAGCTAAACGAATCAAAGAAGCAGAAAAAAGCGGTTATCTTGACGCGAACGAAATAGACTGGGATAGTATCGGAGTCGAATGATAATAGCCCACAAAAAAGGTGCGGAGAATAATTCTGCACCTTTTTCAGTGTCATCTCACAAACACAGCATATGAAAGCCCCAAAAAACATGTTATAAAACCGTTGAAAAAGTATGGAAAGCCTTGCATGAAGAAGATAACACCGATGCAAACCACATATAAAACAGCAATTTAATTCTACGGAGGAATTATGTTCAATCTGATAAAAACCGAAAACAAGGCGCGGCGCGGCGAGCTGGTGACGGTGCACGGCACCGTGCAGACACCGGCGTTTATGAACGTGGCGACCTGCGGCGCGATAAAGGGCGCGGTGTCGGCGCTGGATCTGAAGCACATCAAGTGTCAGGTGCAGCTGTGCAACACCTATCACCTCCACCTGCGCCCGGGCGACGAAAACGTCCGCGCGCTCGGCGGTCTGCACAAAATGACGCGCTGGGACGGTCCCATTCTGACCGACAGCGGCGGCTTTCAGGTGTTTTCCCTCGCCAAGCTGCGCAACATCAAGGAGGAGGGCGTGACCTTCAACTCCCATATCGACGGCAGAAAAATCTTTATGGGACCCGAGGAAAGCATGATGATCCAGTCCAATCTCGGCTCCACCATCGCCATGGCGTTTGACGAGTGTGTTGAGAATCCCTCTCCCTACGACTACACAAAAAAGAGTGTGGAGCGCACG
>JBGULZ010000211.1:0-5390 GCA_045116595.1 Ruminococcus sp.
TTTTGTAAATTGGGCGCGTCTGCGTTTTGGGCGCAGTTATTCAAAGTACCCTCATATACATATTACACAAAATCGAAGAAAAAATCAACCTCTATTAACAAATTTTTTCGGATTTTTTTGGGGAAATTGCATTATAGCACCCGTTTATGAGTTTATATTATCATATCTATGTGATGGATTTGTGACAATTCTGTAACAAATTTAATTCTGATAAGAAAAAATAGTGTAATACACGGTGGGTTATAATTATTTTGACTTGGCGGTATTAAAAAAAGTTTTCTGTCATATAATCAGTATACGGAGCTATACTTATGAAACAAAAAGCTGTTCTAACAAAATATGAACTAAAATCGAATAAAATCGCCGAACCGCTGACCATAGGCTTGATAGCCGACTTGCACGAGCGCAAGGCTGACGACCTTTTTGAACTGCTGAAAGCGGCAAAGCCCGACCTTATCGCGATAGCCGGCGATACGCTCGAAAGAAACACGGGCGAGGATCTGGCGCGGCGCAGAAAAAGAAATCCGCTAAGGATAGCGGTTTTTACCGCGGCGTATTACGTAGATCACGCCATAAGGTTCGTCACCCGCAACAAAAACTACGCCGACCCCGAAAACGCATACCGTTTTTTGCGCGGAGCCGCGGGCGTCGCTCCTGTTTTTATGAGCCTCGGCAATCACGAGGAGGAGCTTACCGAGGAGGACTACGCGCTGATAAATGATAACAAAATCACGCTTCTTGATAACTCGGACACGACTGTTAATGTTAACGGACAGGAGCTTCATATCGGCGGAGTTTCGACGATTTGCGATGAAATATGGCTTGATGAATTCTCAAGCCGGACAGGATACAAAATACTGCTCAGCCACTACCCCGAATACTATGATGAATTTATCAAAGGCAAGGACATCGACCTGGTTTTGTCCGGACATAATCACGGCGGGCAGATTCGGATTTTCGGCAAGGGCGCGCTCTCGTCGTCAACGGGATTGTTCCCGAAATACGACAGAGGCGTTTTTGATGATCGTCTGGTCGTTACGGCAGGCTGTTCAAATACCACTGCGATACCGAGGATCAAAAACCCTCGCGAGGTCGTTATAATAAAATTATCACCTGAATAATATGGAAAAAGTAACATACAACGGATATTTCACCTTACAATGGCATATCACTCACCGCTGCAATCTGCGCTGCCGGCACTGCTACCAGGACGACTACACGGCGTTTGAAACCCGCGACGCGCTGACCGATATTTTAAATCAATATGAAGCGCTGCTCAAAGAGTATGGATATAAAGGGCATATCAATTTCACGGGCGGCGAGCCCCTAACCCACCCCGATTTGTTTTGGCTGCTTGAGGAAGCTCAAAAAAGAGACCTTTCGACTGCCTTGCTGACAAACGGCACGCTCATCGGAAAAAGTGAAGCAAAAAAGCTGAAAAAACTCGGCGTTGATTATGTTCAAATCAGCCTTGACGGCACAAAGGATATCCACGATAATATCCGCGGAAACGGAAGCTTTGACCGTGCTGCCGCCGGGCTGAGAGAGCTGATCGCTCAGGGTATCTATACCGACGTTTCGTTCACCGCCCAGCGCGGAAATTTGAACGAGCTGAAAAAGCTGGCGCGGTTTTGCGATGATCTTGGCGTGGACAAGCTGTGGTTCGACCGCGTTGTCATCCCGTCAAATGAGGATAAAAACAAGCTTTCGCTTTCAAAAGATGAGTATAAAAAGCTGTGCCGCCGGGCGGCAAGGCTCAACAACAAGCAAATGCTTTCCTGCGCGAGAGCCCTGCAGTTCATACCCTGCAAAAACAAAGATATCTACTCCTGCACGGCGGGCAGCAGACTGCTCGCGATACTCGCGGACGGCTCGGTAATGCCGTGCCGCAGGCTCCCGATCACCGTAGGGAACGTTAAAGAAACGGATTTGCTTTCGATCTACCGTGACAGTCCCGAGCTGATAAAAATGAGAAACACAGCTATCCCAAAGCATTGCGGACAATGTGATTACGCAGACCGTTGCCGAGGCGGAGCGAGGTGCATTACATACGCAAAAACAGGCAGATATGACCTGCCCGACCCCGACTGCGTTTTACTGAAATAGAAAAACAGATACTTACACTAAGCATTAAAAAGGGTACCCCGACGGGTACCCTTTGATTTATTACTATACTATTTTATCGCCTTAAAAAATTCGGGAACGATTATATCGAGCGACGGATCGTCCATCATAAGGTCGTGCTCATGCGGCGTATGGATAATTTTGAGCTTGTCTTTGTCGCAGTAGTTCTCAAAATTACCCGCCTCAAACAGCATCATATTGTTCCAGTATTTGAGGTTATCGCCCGTGACTCCGGCAGGGACTTGGTCTGGCTTGAAGTACGTCACATCACCGTGATAAAACGACGGCGTGTGGTTCATCAAGTCCTCTGAAACATGCGCGGCGTTATTTATCATCGCCTCGAGCATTCCGCTTTCGCGAAGCTCCGCAAACAGCGGACAGGTCTCAAAATATTCCGCGTTGATCTCGGACAACATTCCCTTTGACAGCTCGCGCAGCTGTTTGCTGCCGAGAGCGTGAGAGTCAAGCATAAAGAGCCGCTTCACTTCCTCGCCCGCCTGTTCAAGCTGACACGCCATTTCATGCGCGACCACTCCGCCGTAGCACCAGCCGCCGATTATATACGGTCCGTTTGGCTGGTGTTCTTTTAATATGCGGACGTAATTCGCGGCGATGTTTTTGATACCGTAGCACGCCTTGTCAGGGTGATACAGATTGAACGGCTCAATAACGGCAAAGGAGACCTTGTCGCCTATTCTGTCAGCCAGACGGTAATACGCCGAGCTTCCGGTGTTGCCGGTGTGCACAAAGACCACCTTCGGACCGTCGTTCTCCGAATAAACGCAGATATCCTCCGGAGCATCCTTTTTGATCTCGAGCGGTTTTTTATCGTGCGGCTTAGGTTCTTCCTCTGTGCCCGATCCAAGCTCGAGCTCGAGCATTTCGCGCCAGCCGCTGATAGATGCGTCGTCGGGATAATACGGCTCCAATACGGACATCAGCCTTGCCATATAGCCCTTTAGCTGCTGCTGACCGACCGCTATATGGTGAGTCAAAACATACAGATAGCTCATTCCCTGAGCGTGCAGGCATACCACCTGCATCATACTGCTGTACTGCAGATCTATCGGGGTAAAAAGCAGCTTGTCACGCAAGGCGTTTAGCTCTTCGGTTTCGGATTTTTCCGCGTCGATCATCTCGAGCGGTATCTTACGGTCGGTGATCACCTGCTGTATAACCGTTACGTTGTGGAACACGATCGACGAGCGGAGCTCTTCGTTTTCCCGAGCGACCGTATCGAGCGCCTCGCGAAGATGCTGCTGCGACACTACGCTGTCCACCTGCAAGAACACTACATTACGCAAGCTGTCGGATTCTGGATAGATTATCTGCTCAAACAGCATCTCATCCTGAAGCGTAGTGATCGGCAATACCTTTTCTATATGTTCACCACGGGAGGCAAAATCGTTGCGGATAGCCTCATATTCGTCAACCGTCCAGAGCTGTTCATACGCGACCACTGCCGCGTCGGCGATCTTGCGCAGGACATTATATTGTAAAATCTGCGAGCCGCTGATCTTTATGCCCTGTTCACGCAGGGCGACCGCGTACTCCATCGCGTTGAGCGACGTTCCGCCGAGGTCCGTAAACTTGTCGTCGGGGCCTATCAGATAATCCGTGCCCAAAACGTCCGCCGCTGTCATCAGCACGCGTGTAACGACCTCGCTGTCCAGCGCGCCGAGGGTTTTGCGCTCCCTTCTGGGCTGCGGCAACTCCTTGCGCATTACCTTGCCGTTTAGGTTGCGCGGCAAAGCGTCCATCCTAACCCACACGTCGGGGATCATATACTCAGCAAGATAATCTGCTATTTCAGCCATTACCGCGTTTTTGTCGAGCTTCTCTTTTGCCTCGTAATAGCAGGACAAATGATCTGAACCTGTGATGTTCTTCACCACGACTACGATCTGTCCTACGTCGGTTCTGCCGAGCCTTGTCACCGCGTTGGCTATCTGCGCCTCGACCTCGCCGGTCTCGACGCGGAAGCCCCTGAGCTTTACCATATTGTCTATCCTGCCGAGAATATCGTAGTCGCCGTCGGGATTGCACACGGCTCTGTCGCCCGTGCGGAACCAAACAGCGCCGTCGAGCTCTATCCATTTTTCGGCGCTGAGCTCGGGCAGCTTGTAATACCCGCGCGACATATAGTCGTTGGATATGAGCAGCTCGCCCGCCTCGCCCTGCTTGACAGGATTTAATTTATCGTCAACTACTTTTGCTTTTGTGTTTACATACGGTTTTCCGACAAGGATGCGTTCCTCGTCACCGCGGATCTTCTTGGTCAGGATCCCGGTCGTTTCGGTACTGCCGTAAAGGTTTATCAAAACATTGCCCGGGCAAAACGCGCGGAAATTACGCAGCTTTTCTCCCGCGGCAAAAACATAAACTCCGCTCAGGTCATAGTCCTCCGCCATGATCGCGGCAAGTCCGGAGGGCAGGAAAATATGGGTAAGGCTCGAATCCTTGATAAAGCGGTAAAGATAACCCGTGTCCTTTCGCGCCGCCTCGGGAGCGATACAGACCGTGCCTCCGTTGACTATCGCGCCCATCACAAACATCTGCGTTGCAACAAACGGAAAGCTCGACATAACGCCCGAGCGAGTGTCGGCGTTCATAGCCGCGTCGCCCTGCTCCTTGAAGGAATCTACGATATGCAGCAGCATACGGTGGGAGTGCAAAACGCCCTTGGGCTTTCCTGTTGTTCCCGATGTGTAGAGCAGCATTGCGGGAGAATCCTCGTTCAGCGAATCACAGGCGGCGGGTTCAACGTCTGCGTCCGGTTCCTCGTCAAGAAAGATCAGCCTGTCCTCGGGAAAGTCAAGCTTTTTGCTCCCCCAAAAATCCCGCGTTGTCAATATCGCTTTGGCGTTGCTGTCGCTGAGCATATACTCCAAACGCTTTTCTGGGTACGCCCCGTCAAACGGGATGAATATACACCCCGTTCTTAGAGCCGCGAACGCGCCTACAAGTATTTCTTTTACATACGGAACATAGACCGCGATCGAGTCGCCCGGCTTTGCGCCAAAGGACGCGATCACCCGCGAAGCCGAGGCGCTTTTTGATTCGAGCTCGGCGTAGCTTATCTCACCGAAGGCGTCGGACACTGCCGTTTTTTCGGGATATGACGCGGCGTATTCCGTCACTAAGTTATGGATGAGCTTCATTGATCTTCTCCTCCGAAGAATCCTTTTTCGCTTAACTTTTCAAGGAAGCGGCGCATATAATCGGAGCCTGTCTCCGGCCACTCAAAGCCGAGGCGCTCCAAAACG
>JBGULZ010000212.1:0-11546 GCA_045116595.1 Ruminococcus sp.
GCGGGGATGTTGCTGATCGGATTGATCGCTATGTCGGTTTTCGGAATAATATCTATCGTAAAGCGGCGGTTTTTCCGTTCGTTGATCACGGCGGGGCTTGCGGCTTACATAGGCTTTGCGGTCATAATGCATTTGCTGCCCGAAGCCACATATCATCTGAATCTGCCGATTTGGCTGAGGATATCCGAGCTGCCTGTCCAGATGACGTTTTTGATCACTCTGGCGTTTTTGAACAGATTATTTAAAAACCATAGACAATCGAGCGTTGTTATCTTCTTTGCCGCCGGTATTTCGACCGCTGTTATGATGCTTTCGTTCACCCCTTGGATGGTGACGCTGTCCGCGGTCATTATGAGCGTGCTCTGCTTGGCGGCGGTAGTATTTGTCGCGCAGCTCGCGTTGTCACAGCTCGAGCGCCGGACGCAGTACGCCGTTCCCGTTTTCATTATGTGCATCTTTTACGCGCTGATGATCTTCTTTGCGGGAGTTCTGCTGATAAGCAGGCTCAGGGCGCTCTATATTTATACGGTCGCTATATCGACCTTTATTGTCGGATGCGTTCTGGAGTATATCTATATCCACGATTACCGCTTCACGGTAAAAAACAGTGAATTTCGTGAACAGAGCGTCAAATACGGCAATTCCGTAGAGCTTATTTCCGTTTTTATCCGTAATATGCTCAGTTGCTCGGACAAGGACGCTTTCTACCATACGGTAGCAAAGGAGCTGCTTGGATTTTTGAGCAGCTATAACAGTGAAAATTCCGACGCCGATTATTGTATTGCCGTTAAGGAAAACGGAAACTACACCGAGGTTATAAACAAAGGCGTAGAGGATTGTCAATATCAGGTGATAGAAGAGAATTACCTGAAAAACGGCAAAAACTACATCTTCTCCGAAACATATTTTGAATATGTTTTGAAAAACGGAGATGATGTAGGAAGTATCATACATTTTGAGAATATAAAAAACGGTTTGGACTCGTTCTTTATCAGTATGCTCGAAGCGACTTTTTGCGGGCTGGAAACCACATATGAGAATATGTTCATCCAGAGCGATAAGCGCGACATCAATATTATTTTTGAGGAACTCGCCGAAAACGCCGAGCTTGACAACGGCTGTTCGGTAGAGCATCTTGAAAACATTTGCAGATCTACCCGGGAGTTGTGCTTGAGACTGGGCTTTGACAAAGAAAAAGCCGAGCATATCGCTACCGCTTCAAAGCTGCATGACCTCGGCAAGATAGCTGTCCCTAAATATATTATTGAAAAGCAGGGAAGGCTGAGCGAGGAAGAACAGATAATCATCAGCAGCCATACCGAATTCGGTTATACGATCCTGTCCGCGTTTGACGACGATCCGCTGCTTTCCACCGCCGCTACTATCGCGCGTTATCATCACGAGCAGTATAACGGCTCGGGAAAGAACGGCCTAAAGGGAGAGGATATCCCGGTAGAGGCGCGTATAGTTACGGTCTGCGATGTTTACGACGCGCTTGTTTCGGAGCGTTCGTATAAAAAAGCGTGGACCAAGGAAGCCGCAATGGAAAATCTTGACGAAAATATGGGCAAGATTTTTGACCCGAAGATATGCAAAGCGTTCCTTGAATATTTAAGTGAAGAATGATCATATCCCGCGCTTGACCGCGGATCCGCCTAAAGAGGTATTTGAATGACCAAAGAAAAAGAGAACAAACCGGATAATATTGCCGAACAGCCGAAGACTGCCGAAGAAAAGAACTTTGAAGAGCAGCAGGATGTCCGGAAATCAAAAGTCAAAGCGTTTAGAAAGAGGCTGAAATGGTACCACATTTTGGCCGCTGCTATCGTGCTTGCAATAGTTTTGCTGTTTGTTATCTGGCATATTCTGCCTAAGAAAGCGCTGAACGTTGCCGTTTTGGATAAAACCGTGCTGTCTTATTCCGAGGACGACGATATCATCAAGGATAACGTGTACCGCAAGCACAGGGGATTCTACTGGATAATGAACCAGCAGCGTTATGTCAAGCCTGACGGCACGCAGTACGACTACAAGCACGACTACTTCGGACCGATGCTGGACGAAGAGGGTGCCTATGATCACAGCGTTGAGCTTTCCGACGCCGATTTCAAGCCCGATCTCGTGTATATTTCCGACGCTTACGGCCTCGGCAACGATACCTTCGGCCACTATAACGGAAGCAATCCGCTCAACGGCGGTATCTCCGACGATGATATGTCCTACATAAACTTTGCGCACGAAAGCGGCGCTCCTATCGTTACGGAAGCTACCCTGTTCAGCTCGCCGCTTTCGGATTCCGTGCGCGCCCAGCTTATCAAGCTGCTCGGCGTTACGCCGACAAAATGGATCGGCAGGTATATTGTCGATTTGGAGGATTTCACCGATGTTCCAGACTGGGCGCCTCCGATGTATGAACAGCAGGAGGGCGTTGAATGGCGCTTTACCGGCCCCGGCGTTCTTTTGGTATCTGAGGAAGGCAAGATCATCATTTTGGAGCAGAACACTGACTTCAATACAAAAGACCTGTTGAAGATCTATATCAACGATGATTACAAAAGTGAGTTCGGTGACTGTGGCAATTGTAATTTCTACAACTGGTTCGAGCTGATCGAGCCTGATTATGATACTGAAAGTATAGCTACCTTTGAGTTCGACCTCAACGCTACGGGTATGGAGAAAATCAGGGAGATCAACAAAACGCCGCGTTTCTGCGCGGTATCGCGCCGCCAGGAGGAGGGCTATGCTCCCGTGTACTATTTCGCCGGAGATTTCAACGATTATGTAAACGGCGAAAGATACGGTAACTTCCTGTTTGCAAACCAGTTCTTTAAGTTTCTCTCATATGACCGCCAGGGCGACATTTCGAACTTCTTCTGGCGCTTTTATAATCCGTTGGCAAGGCATATCCTTCACGACACTAAATCGACCGTCTATATGAAGGAGGCAGAAAGCCACGACGAGGTATCTCGCGTCAACGACGGCAGCTTCCAGGTATACGAGAACGAGAACTGGAAAAAGCTGAGTCTTAAGGCTATGTCTATCAACGCGGATGAACCGGGAAAAGAAAAGTATTCGCGCGACTTTACATATTACGAGAATTTGATCTCAAACGCTTCCGATCTCGGCGTGAACTGCATAGAGGCAAAAGAGCTGCTTCCGCCGGAGTTTTATGCCGCCGTGAGCCGGAACAACAAAAACGAGGAAAAACAAAAGATTTATATAATCCAGAGGGTCAAAAAACCGGACGGCTTGGAGCCCAAGGACTATCTGACGGACAACGGTCTTGAGCTGTGGAAAAACTCGGTTCAGACTGCCGTTAACGCTCTGCACGGCAACACATATGCCGAAAGCGAAAAGACGGGCAAGGTAAGCTATTTTATCGACGTATCAGACAGTGTTTTGTCAGTTATCGTCGATCCCGAGCTCACCGCCGAAAACATAAGGGAGATCGGGAACCTGCCTTCCTATTCCTACAAAGGCAAATATGTGACGGAAAGCCAAGGAGTAAACGGCTTCGCGGCGTTCCTTTATGACGCCGCCCAGACGGTATCTTACGATTCCTACGGCTACTATACGCCCGTTTCGGTATCCTCGGATATGAATATGGTAAAAGGGCTGTCGTTTGTTAAAGACAGCGACGCTTATTCGCTCGGCGGCTACGCGTCGTCCGAGTGCGAAGAATATGCCTTTAACAATATTGTGCTGGATCCCGATGTTATCGGTAACTTCGGAAAGGCTTCTGATACCGTATATTCAAGGTACAGCGCTGTTATGAGAGAGATCACAAAATCCTCCTCTGACGTGCTGGTATCGGGCGTCACGTTCAGCGACGTCAACGGGATGTTCAGACAGACTGCCGTTACAGAGAGCGACCAGGGCTCCGCGATCACAGACGCGCTCCGGGCGATCAGAGAAAACCGTCTGTTGGGTGCGGTCATCTATGACCTCAACGATTCGTGGAGCGCGGTCGGCGATGATATGGCTAAAGTCAGCGGCTCCCCGCAGGACGCTCAGCTGTGGCACAACACCTGCGACAGCGCCCAGATGACAGGAGTGCTTGCGCTTGACAGCGTTATGCCCGAAACTCCCGGGCTTGTGCTGTCGGACGACGATCTGGTCCAGGCGGTGTCTATGAACAGCGACGAGGGATATATGTACATCACCCTGCAGCTGTTTCAGGAGATCTCATATAAAGAGAATACGATGTTTGTCGGTATCGATACCTACCAGCGCAACGACGGCGAGTATTTTTACGCCAAGGACTTTACTCCCAACTCATTGTCGGGAATGGAGTACACCATCCGCTTTGAGGATAAACAGAAAGCGGCGCTTTATGTGACTCCCGCTTACAACCGCAACCGCGGCTCGGCTGTCACCAAGGAGAGCTATTCCGGCGCGTATGATAAGGTCGCCGATCTTACCTACGGCGGATTCACCACGGGCGATACCCAGTTTTATCAGACCGGCTCGACCGTTAATATCCGCTTGCCGTGGACGTGGCTCAATGTTGCCGAACCGCCCAAAAAGCTGGTTATAAACGACCAATCGCTCGATAAGCCTCTGGCAAAAACCATTACAACCAACGGCGCTTTGATATCTGTTATGGTCGGCGCGCGCAAAGACGGAGACCTGCTCTACGCCTTCCCGGTAGATAAGCACGACCCCGGCTACAAGGTGTTTAGCTGGAACAAGTGGGAAACCGTAAATTATTCTATAAGGCAAAAGGAAAGCTTCAGCATACTTAAACAATATTTTTCATCAAATTAATATACTATATCAAACAATAAGGAGATAACGTCTTGAAAGTTGAATTGATAAGCGTTATCGGACTGCTTCTTTGTTTATTGATCATCGGTATAGAGTACATTCTTCATTATCGCTTAGCCGAGCGCCAGGATGAACACACGGCGCGCGTAGAAAACATTATGCGCAGGCTTGATATCCACGTTGAGGGGGTGCTCTTTGCGCCGACCTTCAGCAGCCGAAACGCAGAGGTAAAAGCGCTCTCTGACGAGATCAACGGCGATTTTGAAGTGTATGAAATGGCTTTGACGTCGATCAGAGAACACAAGGGCAGCAGGTACAGTTCCGATACCGAGGCTCTTGAAAATCTTATAACCCAGATCAACGAACAGGTCAACCCTGTTGAGATCTACGCCAAAATGCTCGATGAAGGCGATGTGTACCACAAAAGCTATGCCTGCAGAAGGCTCGCCGAGCTCGAGGCTTTTGAGTACCGCGACAATATAAAAGAATATATAGACAGCAAGGATCGCGGCCTTGCCTATAACGCCGCAATGGCGCTGTGCCATATGGGCGACGTCTATGAGGTGGCGCAGTATCTGCTTAGCATCCAGAACGACCGCCTTTACTCGGGCAGGATCATCAACGAATTTTTTGCCCAGTTCACAGGCGACAGGCAGGAGCTTGCGCAGCTGTTGTTTGAACAGTGCAACAAGTATATGAAGTGCACGATCATCAAGACCATCGCGCCTTACAAGATCGACGCGTTCAGACCGATGTATATCGAGGGCGTTTCGGGCGATGATGTTCAGATGAAGATCGCCTGCGTAAAGGCTTTGGCTGCCTTTGGCTATCCCGAGGACGAACAGCTTTTGCAGATCGCCGCGGGAGACAAGGACTGGGTCATCAGAGCGTCAGCCGTAAGAGGGCTTGCGCTGCTCAATACCCGTACCGCGCTCGCTACCGTCAAGCACGCGCTCAGCGACAAGGAGTGGTGGGTGCGCCAGGCGGCGGCTCAGTCTATCACAAAAATGGATATCTCTCAGAGCGATCTTGAGGAGATATTGGGCGGCTATGACCGCTTTGCGGCCGATGCCGTCAAGAACGTCTTGTACAGACAGGTCGATACCGAATAATCGAAATCAACCGGAAAGGAGGAGAGGTATTTGGGATTCTTAAACGCAATAAGAAGCTTTATCGTAGTATTCAACTATTTTTGCATGGCGTTTACGCTGTTGCTCAATATCATATATATCATTCAGCTTTTTGTTTCTCTGGTGCGTGTGCACAAAAACTACGACAAAACGTTTGCCGATGATTTTCACAGCTATGTTGACAGCGACAATCTGCTTCCGATATCGCTGATTATCCCGGCGTTTAACGAACAGGAGAACATCGTACAGAACATCAAGTCGCTTTTGACGATTAATTATCCTATGTTTGAGATCATCGTGGTAAACGACGGCTCGACCGATAAAACAGGCGAGCTGGTCGTCAACGCGTTCCATATGCACAAGATCGAGACGTCGATCCGTTACCAGATCCCGACCCAGAAGATCGAGGCGGTCTATTTCAGCAAAAAATATCCCAATCTGCTGTATGTTCAAAAGCAAAACGGCGGAAAATCGGACGCGTTGAACGCGGGTATAAATATCTCGCGCTATCCGCTGTTTACCTGCTTGGATGCGGATTCGAGAATCGAAAAAGACGCGCTTCTCCGCCTTTCCATGGAATTTATAAAGGATTCCCGCACGGTTGTCGCGGGAGGTCTGGTGCGTATAGCCAACGGTTCAAAAATCGTCAACGGTGAGCTAAAGGGCTTTTCGATGCCTAAAAGACTTATCGAGCGTTTCCAAATCGTCGAGTATTACCGTTCCTTTTTGATGGGACGTGTTTTCTGGAGCGCTTCAAACTCGCTGCTTATCGTATCCGGAGCCTTCGGATTGTTCCGAAAGCAGACGGTCATCGACGTCGGAGGCTACAAACGCAACACGATAGGCGAGGATATGGAGATAGTGGTGCGTATCCACCGCTATATGAGAAAGCACCGGAAGAAATACAAGGTCAAGTTCAATGAGTTTTCGATCTGCTGGACTCAGGGTCCGATGTCCGTGAAGGATATCCGCAGCCAGCGCAGACGCTGGCAGATCGGTCTGATGGATACGCTGATCTCGCACGCCGGTATGACCTTTAACCCGCGCTACGGTATGGTCGGATTGTTTTCGGTTCCCTACAACTGGATATTCGAGCTGTTCGGAGCCGTTGTAGAGGTTATCGGTTATTTCCTGATACCGTTCACATTGATCATGGGAGAACTGAATATGTTCTTCTTCGTCATATACTTCCTTTTATCGGTCGCCTTGGGCGTTATACTTTCCGAAGGAAGTTTGGTGCTGGAGCAGTATACCCACAGAGCGGCGATGAGCGCAAAGCAGAGCATAGCTATCTCTATTTACGCGGTGCTCGAAAACTTCGGTTACCGCCAGATGATAACTGTGTTCCGCGTGGAGGGCATCTTAAAATACCGCAAACTTCGAAAAACATGGGGCAAGATCAAAAGGAAGGAGTTTGAACAATGAAAAAAGTTGTTATCTCTGTTGTTGCAACGATCGTTGTGCTGTTCTTTCTTGCTCAAACTGGATTGCTTGCTCCTTTCGGTATAAAACAGCTTTCTGTTTTCCGTGAAAAAGAGAATTCTTCCGGCGAAAGCCAAAACTCCGGCGAGGAGTATTACGACGCTTCCGCCGATATAAGCTACCGCTTTAAGGCGGAGGGTGAATATCTGCATCTTTACGATAAGGGCGAATGGCAGCAGCAGTTTATGACCGGCGTCAATATCGGCGCGTCAGAGCCCGCGCTTTTTCCGGGAGACCTTACTATCAGCTACGACACCTACAAGCGCTGGTTCAAATATATCAGTGAGATGAACGCCAACTGTATTCGTGTTTATACCACGATGCGCCCCCAGTTCTACTTGGCTCTAAAGGATTTTAACGAAAAGGCCGACAATCCCATTTATCTATTTCAGGGTATTTGGGTAAACGAGGACGATATCGAGCGCTTTGACGACGTATATGCCGAAAACGAAAAGATCATGACCGATTTCAAAAACGACGCGGTCAATATCTGCGACGTTATCCACGGAAACGCGGTCATACCCGAAAGTCCCGGCAAGGCGTCGGGCGCTTATCACGCCGACGTATCGCGTTGGCTTGCCGGCTGGATAATCGGTATCGAATGGGACCCGAACCTTGTGCTGAATACCGATAACCAGCATCCCGAAAAGAACGATTATGACGGTAATTATCTGTATACTCAGAGCTCTACGCCGTTTGAGACCTTTCTTTGCAGGGCGGGCGACGCTCTGATCGAGCACGAAACCGATGAGTACCACTTTCAGGCGCCGCTGGCGTTTACAAACTGGATCACGACCGATCCGCTCAGCCATCCCAACGAGCCGCATTTTGACGAGGATAAGGCGACGGTGAATACCGAGAGCATAAAGTCCAGAAATTTCAATCCCGGATTGTTCGTCTCTTACCATATCTATCCGTATTATCCCGACAGCCTGAATTATCAGGAGGATTATCTTCAAAACAAGGGTAAGGACGGAAAGGTGGATACCTATTCCGCGTATCTAAAGGATTTGAAGCTGGTCCACACGCTCCCGATCTTAGTTGCCGAGTTCGGTATTCCTACCTCAAGAGGTATGGGACACAAAAGCGTTATGGGCTACAATCAGGGAGGCGTTGACGAAAACGCTCAAGGCGCTATGCTGACCGGTATGCTCGATTCGATCAACAAAACGGGCTACGCGGGCGGCCTGATCTTTACGTGGCAGGACGAGTGGTTCAAGCGAACGTGGAACAACGTTATGTTCGATATTGCCGACCGCCGTCCGTTCTGGTCGAATATCCAGACGACCGAGCAGAACTTCGGTGTGCTGGCGTTTGACCCCGGCGCAAAATATGTCCGCTGCTATCCCGACGGCGATCTCGGCGAATGGAGCTCGGTGGAGCCGGCTCTTGTTTCAGACGCGGGCAAGCTCTATATTCTTCACGATGAACGTTACCTGTATCTGCTCGCAAAGTCCGATAATTTCGATTTTAACAACGATACTATGTATATCCCGATAGATACGATCTTGAATCAGGGAAATACGACCGCCAAGGATCATAACCTCACCTTTGATGACGGCGCTGACTTCCTGATAAAGATACACGGCGCGTCCGATTCTCATATTTATGTCGACCGCTACTACGACGCTTTCGACTATCACTTTATAGAGTCGCGGATACTCAGCGATATCCCTGTTTTGAAGGACGCCGATAAAAAGGACACCGGTATCTTTGACGAGATGCTGATGTGCTATGGATATCATCTAAAGGTCGGCGGAACGGGCAAAGAGGTTACCGATAAAGTGTTTGAGACCGGAGCGCTGAAATACGGTAACGCCAATCCGGATTCAAAGGATTACGCTTCGCTGACGGATTTTTGCTACGGCAACGGCGGAGTTGAGATACGCATCCCGTGGCAGCTGCTTAATGTTATGGATCCTTCATCCAAGCAGCAGATGGCTGATTTCAGGGAGGAGCAGGTTATCACTCCGCAGCCGTATGAGTCGTTCAGCTTCGGACTCGGAACGGCAAAGGATAAAGAAAAAGTCAGCATCAGCTTCAACGGGAGCTACACATATCCGGAGTGGAATATGCCGACCTGGCATGAGCGGCTAAAGCCGTCATATTATGAGCTTCAAAAATATCTGGAGCAGTACCGGAGCAATACAGATAAAAAGAAATAATACAGACTCTAAGGAGGCAAGGGATGAAAAGATTAACGGCGTTATTGATTATCACGGCTTTTCTGTTATCCCTTGCCTCCTGCGTCGATAACGGGAAAAAAGAAGAGGGGACCGTTGCGGCGCAGGTAGAGCTTCCCGACACATTGGGGCTCGATCTGCCGTTTTACGCCGCCGAAAACGGTTATATATACCGCGGCGTTGACAAGAGCAAGGGCGAGCTTTTTTACGTCAAGGGCGTCAATATGGGGCTTTCCGAGCCCGAGACCGATCTTGCGTTCCCCGATACCACCTACGACACATTTTTAGACTGGTTTAAAAAGATACGGGAAATGAACGCCAATACAGTCAGGGTGTTTACGGTTATGAATCCCGATTTTTACCGCGCCCTCGCCGATTACAACGCCGAGCACTCCGAGGATCCGCTGTACCTTGTTCAGGGGATCTGGTTTTCGGAAGACCTGATGAACGAGCTGACTGACGCTCTCGAGAGCGATAAGATACTGATAAACGCGTTCAAGAAATCCGTGAAAGAGACTATAGATATAATCCACGGCTCGAGCAATTATACGGTTTACGGCAAGTTTGACCCGGCGATATACGACCGTGATGTTTCGGATTATGTCGTCGGCTATGTGCTCGGGCTTGAATATCCTGCAAGCTTTGTCAATGAGACAAATGTTTCCCATCCCGACAAGGCTGATTATAAAGGAGGGTATCTGCGGACCGTTGAGGGTTCCAAGCCGTTTGAAGCGTTTTTGTGCGAGGTGGGCGATACCCTGATCGAGTACGAGACCGAGACTTACTCGTGTCAGATACCCGTAGCGTTCCTCAACTGGCAAACGCTCGACACGCTGACCCATCCCGCTGAGCCTTTTCCGGATGAAGAGGACACGATCAGCGTCGATACAGAGAAGATCAAGGCTAAGGACGGCTTCTACGCCGGCTTGTTTGCCGCCGTTGACGTATATCCGTACTATCCGGAATTTATGAACTGTCAAAGCGAGTATAAATCGGCAGACGACAACTACCTTGCGTATCTGAAGGATCTAAAGAGCGCCTACAGCGTACCGCTTATGATCGCGGAGTACGGACTCAGCACCTCGCGGGGGATAGCCCACAAAGGCCTGAACGGTTATGATCAGGGCGGACTTACCGAGCAGGAGCAGGGAGAGCTGGACGCGCGGATGTCGCGCGATATCTGCGACGCGGGCTGCTGCGGCGGTTTGCTGTTTTCGTGGCAGGACGAGTGGTTCAAGCGGACGTGGAATATGGATATGTATTATCCGAAAAAACCGTCAGACCGTATACACGACCTGTCATCCGCCGAACAGAGCTACGGACTTTTGGCGTTTGATACGGCGGTGAGTTACCCTGACGGTGACACCTCCGAATGGAATACCGAAACCGGGATAGGCGGTACGAGAATCTGCGTAAAATACGACTCTGAATATCTGCATCTTCTTGTGACGCTTCCCGACAGCTTTGATTTTGACAAAGATACCTACTATATACCTATCCAAGTCAGCGGAGAGGGAAGCAATTTTGACTCCGAGAGAAAGCTGACCTTTTCAGAGGCGGCGGACTGTCTGCTTGTTATCAACGGCAGGGAAAACACAAGGATATTGACCGACGCGTATGAGGATGTTTTTCATTATAAATACGGCGTCCTTCAAAAGATATTGGGCGAAGATGAAGCTCAGCCATATAAGAAGAACAGCGGTGTTTATAACAAAATCAGGATGCTTGTCGCCAACGAAATGTATCTGCCCGAGGAGAAACGCTTGGTAGAGCCGCAGTCGGTTGAGACAGGACTTCTCCGTTACGGCAACGCCGGTCCGGAAAGCGAGGATTTTTCGTCTCAGGCGGATTTTTGCCTGAGCGGGAACAAGCTCGAAATACGTCTCTCGTGGTATCTGACCGGAATAAAAAATCCCCGTACAATGGCGTGTATCGCGCCGCTGACCTCGGATAAAATCGAGTTCACGGAGTTCAGCTCCATCAA
>JBGULZ010000213.1:0-17239 GCA_045116595.1 Ruminococcus sp.
TCTTTGACGGGTTCCTCTCACAGATGACCTCGACGTTGTGCGGGAAAACCGATTTTGCGATTTTTTCAATGAAAGCCATACGGCTCGCGCCGCCCGTGAGGACTACCTTTGTGAATGAACAGGATGCTGTAGCTGTTGAGCCGTCGTCCAAGGTGTACTGATAGATGATATTGCTGATTGATTCCTGCGCGTGACGCATAAAATCGGTGCATATTTCCGCCCATGAGCCCGTAACGGTCCCCAGCTCAAGCGTCGGGATCGAGAGCTTGAGTTCCTGAGCGATTTTTGTCATATACTCGTCGTTCAATTCAACCTGAACGTCCTTTGTGTTTTGTGTCTTTATGTCCTTGTATGTACCGTAAGGCTTTGGTCTTTTTCCTATAAAGTATTCTTCTTTTGCCTGTCGGAACTGCTTTTCTGTTTCCGAATCGACATAAGGATCAAATTCAATATTTTGATAATCGGCAATCCTTGTTTTGACGTCTTCCTTTATCAGGCTTTCGATTTCTCTGGCGCCAAGCGGCCAGCTGAATTCGAACTTTGACTTTCCGAGAAGCATATAAGTGCAGTCGGCGGTTGAAGAGCCGAAGTCGAGTACAACCGCTCCGTCCTGCGCGGAAACGGCGCGTTGGTTGTCCTTCTTTTCTATTGAGCTGAACATAGCGGCTCTGGATTCGGGAACGATCCTCACCGTGCCGACTCCCATAGCGTCTTTGAGAAGCTTTTCGTATTTTGACCTGTTTACGTCATCCGTCCACTCCGAAGAGGTGGGGCATCCGACGATAACATCTATGTTGTCGCGAAGCGTGGATCCCGCCTTGTCCTCATTGGATCCCAGCTTGTCCTCATTGAGAAAAAATATCCTTTCTATCAGGGCGTAAGCGTAGCAAGCCATGATCGCGCCGCGGGAAAGACCTTTCTTTTTTGCGTAAGCGCTGTCGGTATACACTGTATTAAAATTCTTCGGGGGGGTTTTGAAATAACGGAATATCTCGCCTTTGCCATTCAAATAGGGAATGCTTTTACCGATCGGTATTTCTCCGAGTCCGGCTAAAAATTCCCGCTTCGGGTCAAGATGATTCGAAAGCTTATCGATCTGTTCGTAGGTCAATCCGATCTCTGTGTAAGTGACCAGATCGGTGTTGTCAACGTGCAGATCATAAACCACCGGCCGTGATACTATCTTTTTTTCCACGATCACCTCGTTGGTGGTGGCAAGTGTCGCAGCGGTTTCGCAGTGACCGAAGTCAATACATATGGTTTTTTTCATTTTCTTATCCTCCTTGTATAAAGCCTGCTTGCGTTATCATCCGCAAAACAGTGATTTCAATATTCCCGACAATCAGGGAATAATAATTTTCTTTTAGCTGATCATTCGTATACGTTAAAGCGTTTCAGCAAGAGCACGTCGACCGATACCGAGACACGTTTATCAATAAGATCATCAAAGTCGGCTTTGTATGTTTTCAAAGCCCTTTCAACTTCCGGTTGCAGCTTGGATTTGTTTTTAAGAAAGTTGTTTTGGTATTTTGCAACTCCCCTTTTACGTTGGTTGGGTTTGCGCGGCACAGTTTTGCCGTCTTTGGTGCCTTGGAATATTCTTATTAACCACGGCGAAATATTTATTTCTTTGATTATTTTGTCGATTTTCAGTTTTTCGATTCTGATATTAAGGTCTTTTGCCATAAGATCGTCCCATATATTTGATGGGAGTATATGGTATTTAGTTATCCTCGGAGGGAATATCTCCTTTGGCATCTTGCTGATCTCACAGTACAATGTGTTCGACAACAGCTCTTTCCATTTGTTAATCACCGTTTCGCATTCCTTGAGCATATTGTCCTTAAAGCTGTCCTCCGATATCCGTTCGTATATGCGGTCATCCAAATATTGCTGTGAAAGCTTCGGTCTGGTATCATTCGCCCATTTTTGGCAGAGTATTGATATTTCGCGCAAGGTGTAGTCTGCCACGCTTTCATATATTGAATTTGTCAGCGCTTTAAACGAGATGTTCCTGTTATCTTTGACGGCTTTCAATACTTGTTTCTTTGAAGGAGCGGCTGCGTTATCACAGACAGCGTACCAGCACAGACCCTTCGCGACTACCGATGACGGAGAAGGATCGGTAACGATATTTATGTCTCCGAACACCTGCTTGCACAGCTCGGAAACGAATCCCATACGGCTGGCTCCGCCTGTGAGTATTATATCGTTGACCTCGCAAAGACGGGTTTGTTTATTTCCGCTTTTATCGTAATATGTATATGTTTGCTTGTTGATCAGTTTTTTAGCGCGTTCGAAAAAGCTTTCGCAAAGCTGCTTCCATGATCCTTTTGTTTCATATTCCTCGTCGAAAAAGTCGTTGCGTTCGCTGACTGTCAGCTCGTATTTGCTGTCCTCCGTCGCTTTTGCCATAAAGCGCGAGTCTACCGCGACTTTTTCTTCATGATTATCATTTTCGCCGAAAACAGATTTAAATGTAACATAAACATTCTTTGTCGAGTTAGTGGTGAAGAATTCTTCCTTCGCGCCGCGGAGTGTATCCTTGATCTCATTGATACACATAGCGTCAACTACAAAACCGGGATGCTCGCTTTCGACTTTTTCCTGCACGATATTTTTCATATTGGTCTCGATCTCTGACGCGCCGAGCGACCAGCTGAAATCGAAAAGCTTTCTGCCGAGCATCATATATGTGCAGTCGGCTGTTGACGAACCAAAGTCAAAAATAACCGCTCCGTTGTTTGCGCTCACACGTTCGCCGCCGACGGTTTGTTCCAGCGAACGGAACATAGCGGCTCTTGATTCAGGAACGACATGAACACTGTTGGCTCCCGTTGCCAGTTGAAGCAGAGATTCATATTTTTCTCTGTTTTCATCAGAGGTCCAGTCCTTTGATGAGGGACAACCGACATAAAGATTGACCTTGTCCGGAGTTATATTGTCAAGAAAGTTGTTTTCGTTGTAATTAGCTATGACCTGCGTCAAAAATGCATACGCGTAACACGCCATCAGCGCGGATGACGTCAACCGGCATTCCTTGGCGGTTTTGCCTGTTCCGAACAAAGCCTGTTCCGTGTCAAATATCACGGGCGATGACTTAAAATACATAAACCGCTCATATTCTCCGATATCGCTGCAATCCGCCTCTATGAACTTTCCGATGTGAATTTTTTCGATAGAGTCGAGCAATTCACGTGATGGTCTCGGATCATCCTTTAACATAAGCATTTGCTTTTCGGAAAGCACCATCTGCGTAGGGATAACGTAGTTTCCCTCCTCGTCGCATTTAAGCGCTATGACCTCGTTGACGATCTTGCTGTCCGAATCTATAATTTGTGTTGAATAACACATCGCGGATTCTCCGTGACCCAAATCGAATCCAAAATCCACCGTGTTCTTTTTGTCAGTCATTCCATCCTCCGATTTCAGCTTCCGTTTGGTCTATCAGCTTCGTGATTTGCCTAAAGTTTTGAATAACGCTCTCCAGATCTCCGTTATTGATATAGTCAGGATCATCGGGATCGAACCCTGAGAACATTTCCTTTGGAAAATTACTTCTTACAGTGCTGCGGATAAGTGTAAGCTTTTTGTTTTTTCTTTTGATGCTCTGCAGCGTCTTGTTGAATCTTTCCAACAGCGAAGCAAACGCTGCCGAACCGTTTTTGTTGATATATGTGTCTATAGTACGGTCAACAAAATCAAAATCATTTTCCATTTGCTCATCAGGATTTTTTATCTCTCCCAAACTGCTCGATTGAATTGATTTATATATTTTATACGCAGAAGGGATATCGCGTATAAAATGAAAATCGGATGTACTGCAATAACGCTCGATGAACACGCAGACGGACGATTCGTTCAATGAGGGGATTTTTGTTTCGAGATTCGGTACCGCGTCGATCTTGCGGTAAAGATTTTCGATATCGGATTCAAAATAGTACAGGTAATTGTGATATCCTTTTTCAGCTGCAAGCCCTGGATCATCATCAGGTTTGATCGACTCAACATACTGCTTGAATTTTAGCATATCATTCCTAACCTTTTCGGAGGAATAATACGCGCGCAAAGCGTCATCTGTATATTTTGTGTTAGCTTCATACGAAGAAAGCTCTATCCACCTTCTTTGACAACAGTAAAAGTCTCTTGTGTTGCCTTTGAAATAGCATTGACTGTATATCTCATAGCTTGGATCGTTATCAAAGAAGCTGTAAAAAAACTCTTGCTGCCTCTTCAGACGATTCTTCATTTTTTTTGTATAGTCCTTTTCTTTTTCGCCGGTCCACATACATATGAGCCTATTAAACCCTTTTGTTATAAAGTTTTTTCGAGTGTCTTTATTACCATTATTTGACTTGAACATTTTTCTCCCCCTGTTGATGTAAACCCGAAAGGATCATACTGATTTTATTATGATCTTTCCGTTGAGGTTTTGACCGTTTGACTCCGTCTTGACCGCGATAGTCTTGCCGTCGTCGGAACATACGACTTCGCTGACCGTGCCGTCCGGTTCGCCCGCGGACGGCATCGGAAGTCTGCCGGATTTATCAAGCGAAGCGGTCTTTTTAAGGTGATACTGCTCCAAACTTGAGAAAACCGTACCGCTGCAATGCAGCAGCGCAAATCCGTCGTCGACAAGCTTTGCCTCAACGATATCCTTGCCGTTTGTCAGATACGGGTCGTTTTTATATCTTAAGTCTTGAGGAACAGGTTTTCCGTTTATTACAAAAAGAACGGCGCGCTCTGTCTGCGAAACCGAAAATGACGATACATTCTCCGCGTCGGCAAGCTTTATTTCGGAAACGCCGTTTGCGGTTTTCATATAAAAACCCGGATCGGTGTAACCTTCACGGTATACGCAAATATCATTTCCTACGCTGATCGTAGGAAGAAACTTGATGATTTTTCCTCCCGACGCGTTTATGTAGCGGTATCCTCCGATCTCTATGGAATATGTATGCAGCAGCTCGCCGCTTTTTTCGGAATAAAGGGAGATCTTAAGCTTGTCAAATATATTTTTTCCCTTGACCGCTTTGATCTTTATTGTTTCTATCTGCTCTCCCTCAGTCAGTTCATCGCTGTCATGATAATAAAATTTATACGGTTCGGGACGCGCTGTGAGTTTCAGGGGATTGGGCGTATTTTGGATATAGGAAATACTGATCGAATTATTGACTCTTGTTTTTGATTTTTCAAATGAAAAATCCCTCGCGTCAACGTCGGCTATTTCGCATATCGCAAGCAGCTTGACAGCTGTAGGAGCAAAGTCTGCGAGACTATCCTGCGGAGCGGATTTGCAGATATGATCAAGCTTTTCGTCGATTTCAAAGCAGGTTATCTCTTCCGTGACAGCTTTCTTTGTTTTAGATTCCGCATTTGAACGGCGTGAAAATCCGAATTTTTCCTCACACAGCTTATCAAAACACTCAACAGCGTCGTCAGCTTTAGGAAGCTCCTGCCTGTCCAAAATACCGAACCAGAACCCGTGAGTTCCATACAGGTCTGTTTTGGTTAAATAAACAGCCTGCATCCTCGCGCCGTTTTTGTTCATATAAACCTTTTGCAGAGGCGCGCAATGCACCTCTGCGAAGGTTATAAAATCATTCAGTTTTTCGAGTATTGCGTACGGCTTGAAAACATCCTTTTGCGCAAGCTCAAACGAATTCAAGACCGGGGTTTCGCCTATTTTATATATTCTGCTCATTTTTTATCCTACTACAACTACGTTGGGATCATCAATCACATTATCATTCGTATTTGTATCGACGTTGGTATCGACGGTTGTTCCGGTGGTTTGTGTTCCGGTGTTTTTATTCGTCTCTTTTTCATTCGCGAGTTTTCTGAAGCCGGAAGAAATATTACCGAAGAAGTCAAAGACTCCTTTCGCGATGGCTTCTCCCAACTGCATTCCGAATCCGATGCCGCACAAGCCGAGATATACGAAAGACATTATCATAATCATCTTGGTGATCAATAAAATATACGGGCTGATAACAAGACCTGCGAGTATACATAATCCCGCCTTGAAGGCAATAATGAAGGCGATCAAAATTGAAACAGCAAACAATACCTGAAGGATCCTTGTAGCGACTTTAAGCGGGAGATTACCTTTCTCTACCTCCTGCGCGATGTAGCTTTCCTCTGTCGCGGTACATACGGCTACGGCAATGAGCCTGGGATCAGCCTCGATATCGATATCATCCATTTCTCCGTTTTTAGCTGCGACATAAGCTACCATTGCAGTCAGCGCGCGGTTTGATCTGAACTCATCGTCGATATTGATGATGTAGTTGCCCGCTGCCTCTCCGCAGGTGAAGCCGGCAAGATAATCCGCCTTCTCGTTGAGCGCATTTGGCGAAACGTCAAATTCCATGAGCGCTTTCTTGGCGTCGGCGCGGAGTTTAGCTGCCAATTCCTCGTTCACCTCCGCCTCGCTGTATGTCTTTGCATCTCTTTTTTGAAGGGCGGCTGTTACTGATTCCCAGAAGTTGCAGCGGTCAATGCAGGTCCTGCCGTCGTCAGCCTTATCCTGATAGCCGTCTACAACCGAGTCAAGATTTTGATTGAGAGCGTCCGCGAAGCTGTTGTCGAATTCGGTGATCTGGTTTATGATCTGCTCCGTTACCTGCTTTGCCTCATCCTCGGTTGCACCCGGAATATTATCCAGATAGTAGCGTTGCATAACCTCGTTGATCTCCATACCGTTTTTGCTGTATTGTGCTGCTTTGTCTGCCAATTGTTTGAATTTTTCCATTTGTGCATTTGTTAACTTTGTCATAAAAGTTACCTCCTTTTTTATTGTACCCACATTGTAATACGAATTAATAAAAAATAATATCGGGTGGCACCCTTAAATTTTGGATTCTTTCGCTTTTTTCGATTTTATATATCCCTGTATATATTTTTAAATCCGCATTGTTCTCCGAAGAAGTCAAGCATGATATATACGGTTTCGTAGTCGTATATCTTCATATCCAATAGTGAGAAAACAACAACGTGCAACGAAAAAAAGGGAGTGTATGCCCTTCCTGACGCCCTCATAAGCCTTTCCGCCTCATCCGTGCTCAATTCAAGAGCAAAGCAGATTCTGAAGATCGTAGACTCAAGCAGATGCGGAGTATTGTCCCTTATGCTTTCCCATGAGGACTGATCCATCTGTGCCAAAGCACGGAACTTTGAAGCGTTTATTTCTCCGCTTGATTTGAAAAAAAGCTCTGTTTTATTATGTGCATTTATAAACTCGGTTATAAGGTTCAAAACAGACTCTCTGTCCGTCGGTTTATCCATGACCGACGATATCTCGCTTGCTATTTCTGCGAATTGTTCGGCGTTATCATGACTAAAGGGAATAGCGTGGTTGTTCAGATACTCTTCAATTATTACTTTAAGATTTTTTCTCATAAGCTCACCGATCCAAGCAAAAATACTTTATTGCTATTTTTGATAAAAAAAATCAACCATATTATATAATACCATACAATTTTTGTCAACAACTAACTATAGATTTTGACATTTATTACCTTTTTTATTATAATAAATAAAAGCGACCGCAGCGAATATTTTGGTACAACTTAGCAAAATAAAGCTGTATCAGCTAAAATATCTTAACGGATTTCTCTTGCGAATCACATTATTCGGATGTATAATTCTTTTATATTTATCGTTTCGAAAAACAGCAATATACTATTTGCGAAAATTATACATTTCTATTTGCTCTATACTGGAAAATTTAAAAAATATACGGATCCTAACCGTTTTATTTCATTGTTATTTTGTATTAAAATAGGAATCAATAAATAAGGTTCGCGCTTTGAATTGCAGCGAAGGCTATCACATCGCTGAACTCACGCTTTTTGAAAACATGTGTGTCTCAAACGTCAGTCGATATTTTTTCTTAAATCTTAATGCTTTTCCATTTTATAAAAATGTGTTATATTACGGAAAGAAGGTAATCAAATGAAAGTAAAATTCAAAAACGTATTTAAAACCGAAAAGCCGATTATCGGTATGCTTCACTTGATGGGTAATACCGAACATGAAATAACAAATAACACGATAAAGGAAATGAAAATGATGACAAAGCACGGCGTATCGGCTGTGCTAGTTGAGAACTATTTCGGAAGCAAGAAGGACGTTGAAAGAGTACTTGCCGTTTTGCATGAGCAATACCCCGAGATCGTATACGGTGTTAATGTACTCGGAGATATAGCTAAAGCGTATCAGCTTGCAGAGTGTTACGATGCGAAATTCATTCAAGTAGACTCGATTTGCGGTCATATGATACCCGAAAGAGAAGAATCCTACTTTGAGCAGATCGATGCCTTGCGCGAAAAATGCGACGCGCTGTTGCTCGGAGGCGTCAGGTTCAAATATCAGCCCGTATGCTCTGGCAGAAGCGTAGAGGACGACCTGAATATCGGCAAACAGCATTGCGACGCCATTGTGGTAACGGGCACGGGTACGGGAATATCAACCGAGTTGGATAAAATCAGGGAATTCCGCTCGATCCTCGGCGATTTTCCGCTTATAGTCGGCGCGGGTATGACCGCTGATACGGCAAAGGAACAGCTTGAATATTCCGACGGCGGGATCGTCGGCAGCTATTTTAAGATAAACGGCGACGCTTACGGATATATGGATGAAAACAGAGTAATGGAGTTTATGGAAGCGGTCAAAAAGACCGGTTGATACAAAACCTATATCGGGGAAATTTTATGAAAGAAAAGGAAAAAAAACAAATAATTAAAGATAAAATAAGAGGCTGTATAGTAGGCGGTGCTGCCGGAGACGCTCTGGGTTACCCTGTTGAATTAATGGATAATCGGGAACTGTTCGGCAAGTACGGCGGCAAAGGGATAACTGAATACACTCTGACAGACGGTACCGCGCTGTTTTCGGATGATACGCAGATGACACTGTTTACCGCGAACGGGATATTGAATTATATCACCGCCAAGGAGAAAAACGGCGATACAAAGAAACTTGTAAAATACATCTATCATGCGTATATCGACTGGGTCGAAACGCAGGGCTTTCAGAACAGGTATCACAAAGACAGAAAGAAAACCACTTGGCTATGCGATATACCGGAGCTTTATTCACTCCGCGCGCCGGGACATACGTGCGTTTCTGCGTTGATAAGCGGGAAAATGGGAAAAGTTGATAAACCCGTAAACAACAGCAAGGGCTGCGGCGGGATCATGCGTGTCGCTCCGTTCGGATTGGTAAGCAGTTTTTCAGCGGAAGAAGCATTTGAAGAGGCATGTAACTCTGCCGCGATTACTCACGGACATCCTTTTGGATTTTTCCCCGCAGGAGTGTTGTCATATATAATACATAAAATCGTTTTTGACAATGTTGAGTTGATCGACGCGATCAACTCTTGCGCAAAATATATGGAACGTTTCAAATCCGAATATATAACAGATCTGATCGATTGGATGAAGCTTGCGATCGAGGTGTCTCAAAACGACTGTTCCGACTTTGAAAACATCGAAGCGTTTTATTCCGTCGGAGATGGAGACAACGGCGGAGCTACCGGCGAATCGGCATTGTATATCGCGCTGTACTGCGCGCTTAAATATCACAACGACTTTGACAAGGCGATAATCTGCGCTGTTAACTGCGGCGAGGACAGAGATTCCACCGGGGGAATAACCGGCAATCTGATAGGAGCGATGACAGGCTACAACCGCATCGCGAACAAGTGGAAGAATAACCTTGAGCTGCATGATGTACTTATCGAAGTTGCCGACGACCTGTTTGTTGAATTTCCGAAAGAACTGCTTGATGATAATTGTGTTTTTGAAAGCGATTGGAAAGAAAAATATATCAACATAAAACGATCTGTGTCAGGTGGCGATTTTACTGAGTATCCTTGCGGATATGTATTATCTGCTATTGAACAGCGCAATCTTCGCCGCGCGATCAAAGCGCAAAATGACGATGAATTTGATTTATATATCGAGCACACCCAAAATCTGCCGCCCCGTGTTCGGGCTTGTATAGGTTATATTCTGAATGATTTCAAAGTGCTTGAGATTCCTTATAGGCGTATTATGAATAATTCTGAAAAAATTGAACAGACCATAGAACTATGCAGTTGGAGTGATATCGCATATAGGATCAACTATGACGCGTTTATAGGACGCAAAGCGATTCTCGTTTATCAAGACGACGATTATAATTGGGGTTTGGATGACGTCGCGTTTTTTGCACAAAGCATGGAAACGGATTCAAGCGGCTTGATAGATTTTGCACTTTGGCCGGATGAGTACGACAGGGATATGTGGCGCAGTATAACGTTTCGACCATACTGCGACGCAATCAAAGATAGTTTAATGATAGACGGAAAACAGGTCAGTTTCTTAGCGTTGGGAGGTTTTGTTTTGGCGCTTAACAGGTATGGTGAGTTCAATCTTTATATTTCAGAAATATATAAAGGACGTATTTTCCGGCTTGAAGCTGACAGTGTAAGCATTAAATAATCATATTCGCTGCGCTTGATTTGCGGATGTAAAAGAAGTTAAAGGATTGGTATAATAACAAGAGAAGAAAGAGAAAGGATATTATAAAATTTTTATCGAAAGCAGCTGAAGCAATGATTATAAAAATAGGAACTCATAAAACACCGCTAAGCGGAAAGATCATATGATCCTTGAGCTTTAATTCGACGCCGAGGATCGCGACGACAGATTTATGAATTAAAGCAGGCAATGGCGAAAATCGTCTCGGTAAGGTTTTGATGAGAGTCCGCTCGGTGCTTGCTGAAAAATCAGAAAATCATTTGCGAAAATTTTACATTTCTATTTGCTCTATACCGGAAAATTCAAAAAATATTAGGTTCCTAACCGTTTTATTTTATTGTGATTTTGTATTAAAATAGGAATCATAAAATATAGTTCGCGCTTTGAATCGCGGCGCATTTCTCGATCCCCTACGCTTGTAGCTGAATTGTTTCGTGCGGTGCTGTCTGAATTCAGAAATATATAGATATTGAACGGATTTTGCATTAGCATCATTGTAATAGAGTATAAATCACGATTTTGTAAATGGAGGTTATCAGATGAGTAATTCGATTTTTAACGCAGACAAAATGTATACATACATCAGAGGCTATGCTTCGGCACTTGAATTACAGCAAACGCTCAGAGCGCTCGCTTTTGCAAGAGAGAAGCATAAAGATCAGAAGCGTAAAAGCGGAGATCCGTATATCATCCATCCGCTGACAATGGCATGTAACGCTCTGTCACTCGGAATCAAAGATGACAACGTTATCGCGACGATCCTTCTTCACGATGTCTGCGAGGACTGCGGTGTATCTCTCGAAGAATTACCCGTCAGCGACAAGGTCCGCCTCGGCGTGGAATTGATGACCTTCACGGTTATGGAGGGCGAGACAAAGGAAACAGCTAAGATCCGTTATTATAATATGCTGCCTTCTTGTAAGGAAGCGGCATTCACAAAGCTTATCGACCGCTGCCATAATGTTTCCACCATGGCCGGAGCCTTCTCAAAGGAAAAGCTCAAAGCTTATATTGATGAAACGAGACGATATGTGATTCCGATGATCCGCAAGGTGAAAGAAAAGTATCCGGATGACTCAGACATTCTCTTTGTCTTGAAATATCATATCATCAGCGTTGTGGACGCCATCGATTATACAATAAAAACCTGTGAAAGCTCATAGTGATACATTTTAGCAGTATGTGCCGTTTGGATCCGCCGGCAGCGAGTGGAAGAAGCGCATTGACGGCGAATATAATTGGAGGAAGTCATGGATATCTCTTTTCATTCGGATAACGCACGTGTTTGCAGATTTTGTTATTCTGACGGCAACGGTATCCTGCACGGTTATTTGCCTGTCAAGTATTTGTATTCGGAAACCGGAGAGTTCAGCGTGGACCTTCCGGATATCGTTATACCGCCGCAGGCAACCCACATATGTGTAACGGCGTTCGACGGTGAAATGGAGCTTGTTGAGGAACGGCAGATAAAGCTCGGCACAGAAAGAATAAAGTTGTCAGATAAGCCTTTTGCCAAAATCGCCGTTATCTCTGACCTTCATACGATCCAAAGAGGTAAAAGCATGAGGCTTTTGGCGGAAGCTTTTGACAGCATCAAAGAACACGGAGCAGATTTTGTGCTGTCAGCCGGAGACATCACTAACGGCTGTCAACAGGGCGAGTTCGATATCATTAGCAATTCGCTGAATAATCATCTTGCGGATATCCCGTTTTATTCTGCTCTCGGAAATCACGATTACTTTTCAAATAACAAAGATGATATTCCGTGTAATGAAGCGCGGGATGGTTTTCTCAACAGAATCAAGCAGCAAAACAATAAGGTTGAAGAATATAAATACGGCACTTACTCGGTGAGAATAAACGGAACAAAAATTGTCTTTCTCGATTGTATTCAGAGCAATAGGAAATTCGATTTTGACAACGATCCGGCCGGATGGTTAAAGGCTGAACTTGATAACAGTCAGTCAGATGGATTCAGGATCGTTGTGAATCATTTGCCGCTGGCTTCACACAATCTCGGCTGTAATAAAAAGCATAAAGAGTTTATGGCGGGCAACGGTAAACTGCAAAGGATCATTGACAGCAGCAAAAACATTATCTATATCTCCGGACATACCCACAACCGTCTCGATTCCGATTTACCAAGTGCTGAACAGGATGAAAGAGGAAATATCTATATCAATGCAGGAAGTGTCGGCAATACACAGCCCTGTGTAAATGATATCAAAAACCTAAAAAAGGCAAAAATAATAGTGCCAAAGGATCATCCACTATACAAAGAAATAGACAGATACTTCAAAATGTCTTCTATGGGATCGTTCTTGGATATTTATGAGGATTTTGTTTTAGTGAAGGGTTATGATTTTTCTCAGAAGAAATGGACCCCCCGATGTAGTTTTGCATTTAGTAATTCTATAGAAAAATAAAAGCGGAGGTTATCGCAATGGGCTTTATTTCAAAATTATTCCAAGATTTAGTATCAAACTCAAATCAAACTGTCAACAATAGTAACGGTTCCTTTGATACAAGAAAAACAATTGATCGTGAAACAGCGCAAAAGATGTCCGGAAGCATTATTATACCTGATTGCATGGATGAAATTCGAGACAAGTTGTTTGACGGAAACAAAAGGATCACCTCGGTCACTGTACCGGGTTCCGTTAAAAAAATCGGAGTAAGAGCTTTTGCGGATTGCGAAAACCTTGAACGAGTCACTTTATGCGAAGGGATAGAAGTTATTGAATCCAATGCTTTTACAGGATGCAAAAAACTACGCCATGTTACATATCCGGACAGCGTTAAGACTTATCAAGGATGGTCTTTTTACGGCACGAACCTTAATTCACCTGTTATGAATGCTTCCGGAACGATTTTGGTTTTTTGTCCTGTATCTGTATCCGGTAAGGAATGGTCGGTTCCGGACACTGTCAAGGTGATCTCATGGCAGGCTTTTATAGAGCATAAAGATCTTGAGATCTTGCGTTTGCCCGAAGGGTTGGAAAAAATTGAAAGGATGGCATTCATCAATTGCGGGATTCGTGAGATAACGATCCCTAACTCTGTTCATGAAATTGAAAAAGAAGCATTTTGTCGGTGCAAACAGTTAGAAAAGGTAACTATTCTGAATCCCGAAACAAAAGTGAAAAGCAATGCCTTTGGCGGTTGCACAAATATTAAAACCATCAATTATGCGAATCTTAAAGAGTCAGATAAAATTTTTCATCTAAAAGGTCAGCCTTTTTTGATCCAGCACCTTGAAGATCCTGCAAATTTGAAGCACAGTGCAGATCCAGACTTCATCCGTTTGACCGCGCGATGCGCAAAGGGTGACGCTGACGCAATGTATTCGCTGTCAAAGTGGTTTGAGAAGCTATCGCACATTCACGATGCTTCGCTGTTTTATATCCGCGCCGCAAACTATTGGAGATACCGCGCTTACTGTAAAGGCAATGCCGATGCTACAGAGTGGTTTTTAAGATTCTTTGACGAACATCCGGGTGAACATCTTGAATCTATTCTGTATGAGAACAATAACCATAATGAAGGCTGGTACAGCTTTTCGACTCCCGGCAAAATGCTGAATGATCTCGGATACGGTTTCTTTGATCCAAACAGAGATTACGAAGTCAAACAATTCGAGGATGAGGATGTAGTAGAGGTCGGTTCTTACGAAAGCACCGACGGGCCGGATGAGGACGGCTTCGGTATGGAGGAATACTATGACTGGTGGTTCCTTGATGAGAATATGCAGGAGATCCCGGGGATAAAGAGCATTAATGCTACAATGCGAGACAGACGGGTTTTTGATCAATTTGATAAAGAACGGGAAAAAGCAAAAGAATACTTAAAGCGACGAAAATCCCGCTTATAGAGAAAAATCCCTGAAATCAGCAAGGATGTTTTGAAATGAGATATTATCTCAACGAGCATGAAAGTATCGACAGGTTTTTTGACGAATACTACTTTTTAAGCAATTATTATGGAATATTTAAAAACATTAGCGGCTGCGTATGTGCGCGGCTGCGCTGAAGATAAAAATATAAAGCTGCGGAATGAGCTCAAAAGCGTTCCGCTCGGATCGCTGACAGAAGAGCAGACCGAAGAGATAATGAGCACCGGAAAAAACAGCGGGCTGAAAATGTACCGGTTCAAGGAAAAGGAAGATCTGCCTCGTGTAAAGATGGCGCTTGGTTTTCTCAAAAGCGTATATCCCGAAAACCTGCTCGACGTCGGCAGCGGCAGAGGTGTATTCCTCTTCCCGTTCCTGCGTGATTTTCCGTTTACGGAGGTCACTTCTGTCGATATCCTTGATCATCGTGTAGAATTTCTTGATGACATAAGCAAAGGCGGCATCAGCCGTTTGACTGCTTTGCAAAAGGATATCTGCTGTTGGGATGCGCCCGGCAGCAGCTTTGACGTTGTCACTATGCTTGAGGTTTTAGAGCATATACCAGATTACGAAAAGGCGGTAAAAAACGCCGTTCGGCTTGCAAAGCGCTATGTTGCGGTCTCGGTCCCCTCAAAGCCCGACAACAACCCCGAGCATATCCATTTGCTCACAAAGGAAAAGCTTACAGCGGCGTTTGGATCGGCAGGCGTTGCTAAGCTTCAATTCAGCGGAGTGAACGGCCACTTGTTTATGATCGCAAAGAAGGAATGATATGGAAAGATTAAAAATGATAAAATATCCCCGCACACCGCATATAGAGGGCTCAAGGCTTCAGCCTGGCGACGAGGACCTGTCACAGATACCCTTTAAGGTGATAAAAGGCAAGAATATAGTAGTGGAAGAAAAGGTCGACGGCGCAAATACAGCCGTGTCATTCTCCCCGGACGGAGAACTGCTCCTGCAAAGCAGAGGTCATTACCTTGACGGCGGATACCGCGAAAAACACTATAATTTGCTCAAGCAGTGGGCAAATGTCCACAAGCATGCTTTATACGGCGTTCTCGGCTCGCGATACATAATGTACGGCGAGTGGCTTTATGCCAAGCATACCGTTTACTATGACGCGCTGCCGCACTACTTCCTTGAATTTGATATTTTTGACAGAGAAACAAATAAATATCTCGACACACAAACAAGACACAGCTTGATAAGAGAACTGCCTGTCTGTTCTGTTCCCGTGTTGAGGCAAGGTGTGTTCAACAGCAGAGATGAGCTTCTCGGCCTGCTCGGCAGCTCCAACTTTATATCGGATGACCATCTTCAAAACCTGAGCGCCGAAAGCGAAAAGCTCGGGCTTGATGTTGGGCGTCAGCTGAGAGAAACAGATAATTCCGATTTAATGGAGGGCTTGTATATCAAGGTGGAAGAAAACGGCGAGGTGGTCGACAGGATGAAATTTGTTCGCGCTTCTTTTCTTCAAACCGTGGACGCTTCCGAAACACACTGGCTCGAACGTCCAATCGTTCCTAACAAGCTGTCGGTTTCTGTTGACAAGCTGTTTGAGGTGGACTATGGACAGGATTGACGAGCTGTTAAGCGTTGTGCCGCAGGCGCCCGATTTTGAAATTTGCTGGGAAGAAATAGAACGCTCCTTTATGTGTCCTTTTGCCGCGGGCATGAAGGAAACACCGCAAAATCCCAAATATCATGCCGAGGGCAATGTTTGGAACCACACAAAAATGGTCTGCGAGTGCCTTGTGAAGGATGAGGACTTCCGCGCTCTTGAAGAAAGACAGAGGCAGGAGCTTTTCCTTGCGGCTCTGCTCCACGACGCCGGAAAAAGACATACCACAAGGCTTGAAAACGGCGAGTGGATATCTCCCGGTCATGCCATTGCGGGCGCGAAGATAACAAGAGATCTGTTGTGGCGGGAATACGGGCTCTGCGGCTCGAAGGAGCTTCAGAACTTTCGCGAGACAATATGCCTGTTGATCAGATATCATATGTCCGCGCCGTATATTTTTGAGTCTGATGACCCCGGATCCCGCCTGATAAAAACATCCGCTAACGGAGAGCTCGCGCCTGATTTTGATCTTAAATCATTGTTTATACTTGCCAAAGCCGACGCTAACGGAAAGATAGCAGATGATAACCGAAAGGGAGAAGAAACAGTCCTTCTGGTTGAGGAAGCCGCAAAAGAAAACGGCTGTTTTACCCAACCGAAAGAGTTTTCGGATCCGTATACGGAATACGCGTATCTGTCCGGCAAAAACGTCGCGCCGAACGCTGAGCTGTATAACGATACTAAATGCGAGGTCATCCTGCTCTGCGGGTTGCCGGGCACCGGAAAGGACACTTGGATAAAGTCTGTATACCCCGAATATCCCGTGATATCACTTGACGATATCCGCGCGGAATTCGGTATATCTCCTGCCGGCGATCAAAACGAGGTCGCCCGCATCGCAAAATCAAGGGCAAGGCAGCTATTAAGGAGCAGGCAGTCATTTGTCTGGAACGCAACGTCGGTAACTGCCGATATCCGCAATAAGCTAGTCAGCTTATTCAACAGCTATCACGCCTATGTGAAAATCGTGTTTTTGGAAACAGAATGGGATGAAAACCTGCGGAGGAATATGGCTCGTCCAGATCACGTACCGGAATATGTAATAGAAACTCAATTGGCTAAATTGACGCCGCCCGAACGCTTTGAGGCGCATGAGGTGGATTGGATTTGTGTATAGGAGAAGATAATGGAAACCTACAGTGAATTTTTAAGAAGAATAAGCTATCAGAATCCGGAGCTGCTGATTGGAGAAGGAGATTT
>JBGULZ010000214.1:0-3734 GCA_045116595.1 Ruminococcus sp.
AGGCGGCAATGACCGCGCTTCGGCATACGGTGTATTCAGACGACGACAAGCTGTTTTCGTTCACGCTCAGCGACGAGGGCTTAAAAATGCTCAACGCCGCGTCGGAAAGCTACATCCAATACAGATTTGAAAAGGAATTCAAAACCCTAAATTTTTATAAGGCTATTACATAATGAACAGACACTACAAAACACTTGAATTAGATAAAATTTTGCAAAGGCTGTCGGATTTGACGGTCCTTGATTCCGCGCGCGAAAACGCGTTGAAGCTCGAGCCGGTTTTTGAGCTTGACAAGGTCAATAAGCTTCTAAAGCAGACCGACGACGCGCTTATGCTCAGCGGAAGATTCGGCTCTCCGTCCTTCGGCGGAGCGGTGAGCTGCGCGGGAAGTTTAAGACGCGCCCAGGCGGGCGGATGCCTTACGACCTCCGAGCTGCTTAAGATCGCGCGGACTCTCCACGTTATCCGCACGGTCAAGGAGTGGCACTCAAAGTTCGCCTCGGTCGAAAACTCGCTCGATTTTTATTTCAGCGGACTTGTTTCAAACAAGTTTTTGGAGGATAAAATAACCACAGCGATCCTCAGCGAGGATGAGATATCGGATAAGGCGAGCCCGGCACTTTCGGATATACGCAGAAAGATACGCACCGCGTCGTCAAAGGCGCGCGAGGTGCTCGATAAAATAATCCACAGCTCGTCCTATGTAAAATACCTGCAGGAGGCGATCGTCACCCAGCGCGACGGCAGATACGTTGTGCCTGTGCGCAGTGAGTGCCGCAACAACGTCCCGGGACTTGTTCACGACACCTCGTCAAGCGGTCAGACCGTCTTTATCGAGCCGATGGGCGTTGTTCAGGCTAACAACGATATAAAGCTCCTCAAGGGCAAGGAAGAGGAAGAGATAGAACGGATACTTTTTGAATTATCGGTCAACGCCGGCGACTTTGCCGACGCGATAATCAAGAGCTACGACAACCTCTGCACGCTCAATTTGGTATTCGCAAAGGCGGAGCTCGCTTACAGGATGAAAGCCTCTATGCCTGTTATGAATGACAGGGGCAGGATAAACCTAAAGCAGGCGCGCCATCCGCTTATCGAAATGGACAAGGTAGTGCCGATAGACGTAAATCTCGGTATAGACTTTGATACATTGGTCATCACGGGCCCGAACACGGGCGGTAAGACCGTTACGCTGAAAACTATCGGACTTTTGACGCTTATGGCTATGTGCGGGCTGCTGATCCCCTGCGCGGACAACAGCGAGCTCAGCGTGTACCGCAGGGTGCTTGTCGACATCGGCGACGAGCAGAGCATCGAGCAGTCGCTGTCGACCTTCTCGGCACATATGACAAACATAGTTCAGATTATAAAGCTCGCAAATTCGGGCTCGCTCTGCCTAATTGACGAGCTCGGCGCGGGCACCGACCCGGTAGAGGGCGCGGCGCTCGCCATAGCGATACTCGAAAAACTGCGCTCAAAGGGCGCAAAGATCGCCTCGACGACCCACTACGCGGAGCTAAAGGAATTCGCCCTGCGGACAGAGGGCGTCGAAAACGGCTGTTGCGAGTTTGACGTGGCTACATTAAAACCGACATACAGGCTTCTTATCGGCGTGCCCGGCAAGAGCAACGCGTTCGCTATTTCCCGCCGCCTCGGCTTGGGAGAGGACGTTGTAGAGCGCGCTAATGAGCTTGTATCGAGCGAAAGCCGCCAGTTTGAGGATGTTGTAGAAAAGCTCGAAAAACGCCGCCAGAACCTCGAAAAACAGCTTGAAAACGCAAACAGATTGACCGCGAAGGCTAATACCGAAAAGCAAAAGGCGGAAAACGAGCTTAAAAAGGCTCAGCGTGACGCCGAGCGTGAGGTTGAGCGCGCAAAGCAGGAGGCTCAGCGGATCGTGTCAACTACCCGCGCAAGGGCGGACGCGCTCGTTGAGGAGCTCGAAAAGGCGAGAAAGGAAAAGGAGCTTTCAGCCGAGCAGCGTTCAAAGCTCAGGCGCGACATCAGCCAAATGGAGGCTAACGCCGACCCGGTCAAGCTGAAGAACACTCCCGATGAGGAGTACAAACTGCCGCGTCCGCTAAAGGTCGGCGACGAGGTGTTGATCTACGACATCGACAAAAACGCGACCGTGCTCGCGCCGCCGAACAAGGAAGGACAGGTGCTCGTTCAGGCGGGAATAATCAAGACGAGGGTGGACATAAAAAATCTCCGCCTGCTAAAGTCAAAAATCAAGCCGCCCGCGGCAAAGCTCACAAAAACAAGAAGCACCCCCAGCCGTATGGACGCGCGCCCCGAGACCGAGGTGGACGTCCGCGGACTGACCGCCTTTGAAGCCACTGCGGTGGTCGACAAGGCGATAGACAACGCGGTTTTGACGGGAGTAAACAGGCTCACGATTATCCACGGCAAGGGTACGGGCGTGCTCAGACGTGAGATTAACCGCTTCTTAAGATCAAATAAATCCGTCAAAAGCCAGCGCCTCGGAACCTTTGGCGAGGGCGAGGACGGCGTAACAATTGTCGAATTACGATGACGTAATTCGGCAGTGAATAATGAATAGTGAATAATTTAGGGCGGGCATCCCGTAGCCGGGCGGCAACCCTTTTGTCGCTTTCGCGACATTTCCCCTGGCAGGGGAATCACCCGCACCCAATTAGAATAAGGGAATAGAATATGAAAAAGCAATTTTTGGAATCAGGCAAAATCGTCGGTACTCACGGCATCAAGGGAGAGGTGAGGATCGACCCGTGGTGCGATTCTCCGGAATTCTTGTGCGCGTTCAAAAAGCTGTATCTCGACGACAAGGGCGAGACATTTATAGAGGTCAAATCCCGTCCGCACAAGCACATCACGCTGTCAAAAATCAAGGGTGTTGACACCATTGAACAGGCTGAAAGACTCCGCGGAAAGATAGTCTACATCGACCGCTCCGACATAAACCTCGGCGAGGGCGTCAACTTTGTTCAGGATCTTATCGGACTCGATGTTATCGACGCCGACAGCGACGAGTGCTACGGCAAGATCACCGACGTTCTCCGCACGGGAGCGAATGATGTTTATGAGATCACCGGTAACGACGGCAAAAAATACCTCGCGCCCGTAATCGACGAGGTGATCCTAAGCAAAAATATTGACGAGGGCTTTGTGCTTATCCGTCCGATGAAAGGAATTTTCGGCGATGAGGATTGACATAATTACCCTTTTCCCCGAGATGTTCGAGCCGGTGCTTAACGACAGCATAATCGGCAGGGCGCAAAAGAGCGGGGAGATAGAGATACATACCCACCAGCTGCGCGACTTCGCGTTTGACAAGCACAGGCGCGTTGACGATACGCCCTACGGCGGCGGGATGGGGATGCTGATGAAAGCAGAGCCTATCGCGCTCTGCTTTGAGGATATCTGCGCCCAGACGGGCGAGCGGCCGCATTTTGTATATATGTCTCCGCAGGGCAAGACCCTGACCCAGCAAAGGCTAAAGGAGCTTGCGGAGGTAAAAAACATCTGCGTGCTCTGCGGACACTACGAGGGCGTAGACCAGCGGCTTTTGGATACGTTCATCGACGAGGAGATCTCGATCGGCGACTATGTGCTCACGGGCGGAGAGATCCCCGCGATGGTATTCTGCGACGCACTTTGCCGTATGGTTCCCGGTGTGCTCACCAACAACGAGTGCTTTACGGAGGAAAGCCACTTTAACGGCCTGCTCGAGTACCCTCAGTACACCAAGCCGT
>JBGULZ010000215.1:0-1886 GCA_045116595.1 Ruminococcus sp.
CCCTCAAAGCATTATCTCGCGGTGAATGACGCGGTGATAGCGCACGGCAGGCTCTCAAAAATCGTTGATTTTTCGCTTTGTCTCAACGGCGAGGAGATCTCAAAATACCGCGCCGACGGCTTGCTTTTCGCGACCCCTACAGGCTCAACTGCGTATTCGCTCTCCGCGGGCGGACCGATAATCTCTCCGCAGATGGACTGCATACTGATGACCCCCGTATGTCCGCACTCTCTGTTTTCGCGCTCGGTGCTCTTTGAGGGCGGTTCTACCTTGTCAGTATCCGCAAAGATACCCGACGGCTGCAGCTGTGTGCTGACGGTCGACGGCGAGGTTAATATAAACATCGGAGAAGCCGACAGGGTAATAATCAGAAAATCCGATCAGAAATTAAAGCTGATTTCAATAAATAAACTCAATTTTTACCGCAAGCTCAACAGAAAGCTCAAGGAAAGGGAAGTAGAATGAAAAGCAGCAGACACTCAAAAATACTCGAGATCATCAGCGAGTATCCTATCGAGACCCAAGACGAGCTTTTGTCGCGCCTAAAGACCGAGGGTTACAAGGTGACCCAGGCGACTATCTCGCGCGATATCAAGGATCTGCGGCTTGTAAAAACACTCGGCAGCGACGGAAAGTACCGCTATACCGAGGCTCGGGCGGGGTCGTCCGATATCCGCTCAAACTTTGACCAGCTCTTTGCCTCGTCCGTCACTTCAATGGACTTGGCGCAGAATATAGTGGTCATAAAGACGCTCAGCGGAATGGCGAACGCCGTTTGCGCGGCGCTCGATTCAACGGGCAACAGCGCCATCGTCGGAACTATCGCGGGTGACGACACCATCTTTGTCGCCTGCCGTTCCTCGGAGCACGCGGCGTCGCTCGCGTCAACGCTCAGGACAAAGAGGATAGATCCCCAGCCGAAATAATAATTAAGTAGGAAAGACAGAATGATTTCAACCCTATACATCGAAAATATCGCGGTCATCGAGAAATGCTCGATCGACTTCAACCCCGGTCTGAACGTCCTCACGGGCGAGACAGGCGCGGGCAAAAGTATAATAATAGACGCCATCAACGCCATTATGGGTCAGCGCACTTCAAAGGACATTATCCGCACGGGAGCCGGCTCGGCATTTGTGAGCATCTGCTTTGAAAACATCAACGGCGTTATAAAGCAAAAGCTTGCCGACCTCGGCTTTGACGACGGGGAGGACACGCTTATTTTGCAGCGCACCCTTAATTCCGCGGGAAAAAACACCTGCAAGATCAACGGCAGACCCGCGAACCTCTCAATGCTGAGGGAGCTTTCGGTCAACCTTATCAACATCCACGGCCAGCACGAGAGCTACGAGCTGTTTTCTCCCGAGACCCACATCGATTACATTGACAGTTACGGCGGCTGTACGCCGCTTTTGGAGGATTATAAAACCAAATTTTCCGAATATAAAATTCTAAAAAAGAAATTAGATGAGGCAAACTCAGACGAGAGCGAGCGCCTTCGCGAGATAGATCTATTATCCTTCCAGACAAGCGAGCTATTTGACGCCGACGTTCGACCCGGCGAGGAAGAGGAGCTTGATTCAGAGCGTTCTTCACTGATGAATTTTGAAAAGATATTCGCTCTGCTCAACAAGGCAAAATCCGCGCTCTCGGGCGAGGACAGCGGCGGGGTAGAAGCAGTAGATATCGCCTCCACCGCGCTTAGGAACGCCGCGGATTACAACGCGGAGTACGAGGAGATAAGCTCAAATCTCACCGATATTTACTACAATTTGCAGGATTGCTCGGAGACGATCTCTGACCTTATCGACAACCTCGACAGCGACCCGCAAAGGCTCGAGGAGATCGAGGAACGGCTTGATCTCATCAACCGCCTGTGCAGAAAA
>JBGULZ010000216.1:0-3529 GCA_045116595.1 Ruminococcus sp.
TATGTCCGCGTTCGGTCTACCTTAGAAAGGGCTCCGTTATTTATGACGGCAACACCGAGGACACCCTGAAGGTCTACAACGATTACAAAGAAAGCGTTAAGAATCAAAAGAAAAAATGATCAAAAATAAGCTTAACGAATTTGAAGCCGACTGGGCGGCTCTTCCCCAGGTTGAAAAGGACGAGCTGTCAAAGCTCAAAAATAAAACTATACTGATCAGCGGACATTCAATTGCCCGCTGTCTTTGCTATGCCCTTTTGTATCAGAACGACGCCAAGGCTCTGAACAACAGGGTTATTTTTTCGGATATCGACAACAGCGAGATCAAACCGCTCTCCGCGGAATTAGACCTGAGAGGCGACTTTGATTTTGTTGATTATAATTCTTTATCGGAAATAAGAAAAGCCGATTACATTATATATACCGGTATGTGCGGCGAGCAGGTCGGCAACTTTGGCGGTGACTTAAAAACCGAGCTTTCCGCCGCAAAGGAGCTTTGCAGGATAGCGAGGTTCAACAAGGCAAGGTTTATCGCGCTCAGCGACAGCAGGGTCTACGGCAGCGCGGAGCACGGCAGAGTCTACGCCGAAAACGAGTATGCTCACCTAAACAATACCGACGAAAAATGCTTTGAGGGTCAGCTTTTGCGCTCGATCGAAGCGTACCTCAACTGCGAAAAAAAGGCAGGCGGATTCGAGCTCACCACGCTCAGAACAGGCATTGTGCTTGGCGCGTACACGGGGCTAAAAACTCCGTTTGAAGCTTTATTCAAAGCAGTCGCTCAGGGTACTGAATATACGCTTTTCAACTCTGACAGAAAGTATTCGCTCGTGTATATCTCCGACGTTTTCAGAGCGGTGATATACTCCATAACGGCGCTGAAAAGCGATGAAGTCTACAACGTTACGGGCGTCAACTCAACGGTTTCCACGGGTATGCTCAGCGCTGTTTTGCATGATATCTATCCCGGAACGGCAAAAATTACCCTCGGTGAAAAGGCTGAGCTTAACGCCTGCGCGATACTCGGCAGCAAGATAGAAAACAACGGCTGCGCGCCGCAATTGAAGCTTGAAACCGCGCTTGAGCTCTGCGTTATGAGCTATATGGACGACGCTAAGGGTGCGAGCCTCCCCAACACTCACGACGGACGGCTCGACGCTATTCAGAAGATACAGCTTGCAGGGCTTATGGAGGTCGACCGGATCTGCAAAAAACACAATATCCGCTACTTTTTGGGCGGCGGAACGCTGCTCGGCGCGATAAGGCACAAGGGCTTTATCCCGTGGGATGACGATTCGGACATTATGATGCTCAGAGAGGACTACGATAAATTCTGCGAGATCGCTCAAAGCGAGCTTCCGCCTTTCCTCTCCTTCCACTCCAACAAGACCGACAAAAACAACTTTTATGAATTCGCGAAGCTCAGGGTGGACAACACGGTTTTCGCCACCGAATTCGCAAAATCGCACAATGCGATCAACATCGGTATCGCTCTCGATATCTTCTGTCACGACAAAACGGCGAACTCCGCGCTCGGTCAAAAGCTGCACTTGGCAATGACCGTTTTCACACGCGCACTGGTGCTCAACAAGTGGAACCACCGCAAGACATCTAACGGCAGCAGGATACAGACCGCCGTTACGAATTTCTGTGTAAAGATATTCCCGATCAGGTTCAGCCTGTGGCTGATGAACCACACGATCAGCTTTTTCAAAAATAAAAAGAACGCCAAATATCTCTACGACGGAATGGGCAGGAACGTCTACAACGGCAGCTTCCCTATCGAGCTGCTGCAAAATGAGATGCGCGTTGATTTTGAAGGCGAATCAATGCCCGTACCCGAGCGTTATGATGAGTATTTGAAGTTCCTCTACGGCGATTATATGGAGCTTGCTCCGCTGAGCACAAGGCTCGGCTGTCACGAGATCAAGCTCTGTGACATCGGAAAATACGACTCACTTTGATTTATAAACGGTTCAAATGATTTGAGCCGTTTTCTTTTTTAAAATATCCCGATAAAGTTTCCCGAAATATATTGTAAAATGCGTAAAATTTCTATATAATAGATGTATAGTGATTGGGGGCATATTATGAGGAGTTTAGTTATTTTCTACTCTCGCCGCGGGCAGAACTATGTCAACGGCAACATCAGCTCGCTCGAAAGAGGTAACGCCGAGCTGATCGCCGAATATATTCGCGACGCGTTGGGCGCAGATGTCTTTAAGATCGACACCGTAAAAACATACAGCGAGGATTATAACGAGTGCATCGAAGAGGCGAAGGCGGAACAGCGCGAAAAAACGCGTCCCGAGCTAAAGGCTTACCTTGACGATATTTCGGAATACGACACTGTTTTTATTGTCGCGCCTAACTGGTGGGGCGTATACCCTATGGCAGTGTACAGCCAGCTCGAAAGGCTTGATTTTACCGGCACAACAGTCCATTTTATCGTCACCCATGAGGGCTCCGGTTTAGGCGGAGTACCAAGAACCATAAAAAAATCCTGCAAGGGCGCCAAAATCGGCAAGAGCCTTGCTGTTCAGGGCGGCAGCGCCCCGCGCTCGGAAACAGAGGTTTCGAACTGGGTAAGAAAAGCAGTTTTTAATTAATATCTAAATAAACCTATTTCAGGAGGTGAAATTATGAGCAAAGGATTTATCGGATTTATCTTAGGATTGGCAACAGGCGTAGCGCTTGTTTTCGCTTATCTGCACAAGGCGGCTATTATGGCTTGCGTCAAAGGTGAGGAACTTCCCGACGCACCCGACTGCTGTCCGTGTGCAAAAGCAGAAAGCGACGACGTTGAGGCGATCGAAAAGGAGCTTGAACCGTAATTCACAAATAGTCTAACGCGGCCCGGTCTCCGAAAGTCAGACATATGTTCTGATTTTCGGAGACCGTTTTTTTATGAAACAAAAAGGAGCTGTGAAGAAATGAAGTGTTGAGCTTCATCCTTCGCAGCTCCTCATTTTTTCTGTGGAAAACATGAGCTATTGTTGAAAAATGGGTATAGCTTCCCCTTACCCCAAAATCAGAATGTTGAAAACTTAGGCAGCTTTTTGGAGTCTGTTCAGTTTGCTGTGAAATTTGTGGAGATTAAAACCGATAGAAACCAGATAAATCTCGAGTTCGACTTTTAAGTGACCTCTTCGTACCAATCTTTTGTACCAACGATCATACTTCATCACACCGAAAGTCCCCTCTGCCTGTATGGAACGGTTCATTCTGAGCAGGGCTCCGTGGATACTTTCAAGGTTGTCTAAAACCTCTTGGTGCATAGACGTCAGTTCTTCGTTTAATCTGATTGTTCTGTTTTTATCGGTCTTTTTGCATTGTTCCGCGTAAGGGCAGCCCGAGCAATCCTCGCAGACATATATTTCTTCCTGTCTGCCGTATTTGTTGTTTTTAACAGGCTTCCGGTATGAGAATATCATCTTTTTATCATTTGGGCATCTCAGGCTTCCGTCGATATCTATTCTAAAGTTAACGGCTCTGAACGGATCATTGTGGTATTTTGCGTTCGTCGTTTC
>JBGULZ010000217.1:0-3249 GCA_045116595.1 Ruminococcus sp.
CGCTTGAAGGCTTTAAGGATGTTGAGCACACAAACATCATCGTTTTCTATCCCGTTGACGGCGTCAGCCCGATGCAGAAGCATCAGATGAATACACAAGAGGGCAATAATGTTAAGGTTTGCGCTATAAAGGGTAACTTTGACGACGCTCAGACGGGCGTTAAGAAGATTTTCACAACTCCCGAGATCGCCGAAAAGCTCGCGCAGAACAATATGCTTTTCTCATCGGCCAACTCGATCAACTGGGGCAGACTTCTTCCTCAGATCGTTTACTACATCTCAGCTTACTGCGACCTTGTTAACGAGGGCAAAATAAGCTTTGGCGATAAAATCAACGTGGTTGTTCCCACGGGTAACTTCGGTAATATCCTCGCTTCATACTATGCGAGCCTGATGGGACTTCCCGTAAATAAATTCATATGCGCCTCAAACTCAAACAATGTCCTCACGGACTTTATAAACACAGGCGTGTATGACAAGAACAGACATTTCTATACAACCATCTCGCCGTCAATGGACATTCTTGTGTCGAGCAACCTCGAGAGACTTCTTTACAAGCTCTGCGGCGACAGCGACACAACTACAAGAGATTGGATGAACGCTCTTAAATCAGAGGGTAAGTACGAGGTCGATCCTGCGGTCAAAGCCGTTATCAAGGATAAATTCTTCGGCGGATGCTGTGATGATGAGCAGACAAAGGCTACGATCAAGCGTCTGTTTGACGAGGATAATTACCTTTGTGATACACATACAGCCGTTGCGGTCAACGTATATGAGCAGTATGTTGAGCAGACAGGTGATGAAACTCCTGCTGTTATCGCCTCGACCGCAAGCCCTTACAAGTTCTCAAAGGCTGTTTTAGAGGCAGTCGCTCCCGACAGCAATTTGCCTGAGAATGAATTCGATATGGTCGATAAGCTCAATGAGATCACAAAAACCGCAGTTCCCGCGCCGCTTGCCGGTCTTAAGAACAAGACCGCACGCTTTAGTGACGTTACCGAGGTGGATTCAATGCCTCAGTATGTTCTCGGCGCGCTTAACATAGAATAATGTCGCTGTTTGCGATCGGCGATCTTCACCTGTCGCTCGGGGAAGATAAGCCGATGGACGTTTTTTCGGGCTGGAACGACTACGTCGAACGGCTTGAAGAAAACTGGCGCAGGCTTGTAACGGATGACGATACCGTTGTCATTGCCGGAGATATTTCCTGGGCAATGAAGCTTGAAGAAACCGTGACGGATTTCAAGTTCATCAACAGCTTGCCGGGCAAAAAGATTTTTCTTAAAGGCAACCATGATTACTGGTGGGGAACAAAGAGCAAAATCGAGAAGCTGCTCGAGGAAAATGAACTGAATACGATTTCGATTTTGTTTAACAATTCCTACACCTGCGGCGATTTTGCGATATGCGGGACCCGCGGATGGTTTTTGGAAAATGACACGCCGGAGGACATTAAGGTGCTCAACCGCGAGGTCGGCAGGCTTAAAATGTCGCTCGATTCAGCGCTTGAAACCAGAAAAGAGCCCGTGGTGTTTTTGCACTATCCGCCGTACTACCGCGGCATAGAATGTAAAGAGATAATGGATGTGCTCACAGAATACGGCATAAAAAAATGCTATTACGGACATATCCACGGCAGGCAAAATTTCAAGCTCGCCTTCGAGGGTGAGTACAAGGGAATTGATTTTAAATTGATATCCTGCGACAGGGTACGATTTACGCCGGTTTTAGTACGATAAAAACTTGATTTATACTAAGTATTGTGTTATAATAAATCAATTGAATTAAAAAATGGAGGAATTCAAAATGGCACTTAAGGAATGCACAAAGAAGGAAGAGGCAAATACCTACGAATTAACAGTAGAGGTTGACGGCGAAACATTTGAACGCGCCGTAAATACAGTTTACAAAAAGCAGGTTAAAAATATCAATATCCAGGGCTTCAGAAAGGGCAAGGCTCCCAGAAGGATCATCGAGAAAATGTACGGCTCGGAGGTCTTTTACGAGGACGCTATGCAGGATTGCTATCCCGACGCTCTATACGAGGCTGCAAAGGAGAAGGACTTAAAGATCGTCAGCGTTAATTCGCTCGAGGCTGTTGAAGCCGGAAAAGACGGATTTACATTCAAGACTGTTATCGTTGTTGAGCCCACACTCGATATTGACGGTTACAAGGGCTTTGAGATCGAGAAGAAGTCAACCGAGGTTACAGACGAGCTCGTTGACGAGGAGATCAACAAGGTCAGAGAGCGCAACTCAAGACTTGTTGAGGTCGAGGGCAGAGCCGCTAAGAATGGCGATACCGCAGTGATCGACTTTGAGGGCTTTGTTGACGGCGAAGCTTTTGAGGGCGGCAAGGCAGAAGGCTACAGCCTCGCACTCGGCTCAGGCAACTTTATCCCCGGCTTTGAGGAGCAGATAGAAGGTCACGAGGTAGGCGAGGAGTTCACCATCACAGTTAACTTCCCCGAAGATTACCAGGCTGAGAACCTCAAGGGTAAGGAAGCTCAGTTCAAGATCAAGCTTCACGAGCTCAAGGAAAAGGAGCTTCCCGAGGTTGACGATGATTTTGTTAAGGATGTTTCAGACAAGGATACTCTCGATGAGTACAAGGAAGAGCTCAAGACCGAGATCGAAGGCCGCTTGAAGGACGAGGCTCAGAAGGATATCGACGATCAGATCGCTACAAAGCTCATTGATCTTGCTCAGGGAGATATCCCCGAGGCTATGTACGAAAATCAGGTCAACGAGATGATGAGAGATTTTGAGATGCGTCTCCGTCAGCAGGGTATGAATATCGATATGAAGACATATATGCAGTATATGGGTATGGAAGAAAGCACTGTAAGAGAGATGTACAGGGAAGAGGCTGAGAAGAAAGTAAAGCTAAGACTCGCTTTGCAGGCTATTGCCGCTAAGGAGAACATTGAAGTGACCGAGGCTGACGCTGAGGATGAATATTCCAAGATGGCTGAGGCTTACAAGATGGACGTTGCCCAGGTTAAGGCCGCTATCCCCGTAGAATCACTTACAGAGGATATCAAGGTCCAGAAGGCTCTTGATATCGTAAAGAACAGCGCTGTAATCAAATAATTGAATATTACAGCCGGTTCAGTCAATTATAAATTAGAAAGGTTTTGATTTTATGGCACTGGTACCATATGTAGTGGAACAAACCAATCGCGGCGAGCGTTCCTATGATATTTTTTCAAGACTGTTAAACGACAGGATCGTTATTCTTACCGACGAG
>JBGULZ010000218.1:0-2024 GCA_045116595.1 Ruminococcus sp.
TTTAACGGTTTTGGTGCAAATATGCTCTACTTTTTTGCTTTATTGTTTGTAGGCTCTATTTGTTACCCCAACATTTATTATAGAGCCGTATAATAAAAGGGGCTGCCGCCAAATCGTTCGATTGACGGCAACCCCGTATTTTGTTGTAGTATTGCTCAGAGCACCGCTATAGATCCGTCGCCTCAAAGAAGTACATCCTCGATGAAAAATCGGGAAATACTCTGACGTTCTCGTTAAAGCCCGTGCCGGAGAACTGAGGTTTTAAGGCTACGCCGCAGTTCATAAAAACACTGCCCTTTGCTTTATGCTTCTCTGCCTCTCCGCCCATCTTGACAAATTTTGCAATCAGATTGTGCATTATGCCGCCCTGACGGATGTTGACAGGCGAGACAGTGTTGATAAGACTGCCGAACAGCTTGACGTTGACTCTGCCCGAGATATTGTGAAACAGGTAAGTGCGGTCGGGATCCAAGCCTTTCGCGTAAAAGCGGAAGCTCTGGGTGTTCGGCTCTATCAGCTCCTGAAACATAACTCCCACAGCCTGACTTTTGTTATTGGCAACGATCATCCACTGGTGGACGTTGCCCGTGCTCACGCGATAGAACTGTCCGTATTGCAGCACCTCGCGCCAAGCTTTGTACAAGGTGATCTGCAGACGGGTCTGCTCCTTTTCGTAAGAGCGCATATCCTTTAGCTTTAGCTCATAGCCCAAAACGCCGAACGAAGCTATATCGAACCTTGCCTCCAACGGAGTCGAGCGCAGCGTTTGGTGATTGGGAGAAGCGGAGACATGAGCGCTGATACAGCACTGGGGATAGCCGTAGCTGTATCCCTCCTGGATATGCGACCTGCACAGAGCGTCCGTATTGTCCGAGCCCCAGATCTGCGGAAAGAAGCTCAGTATTCCGAGATCTGTCCTGTTGCCGCCCGAAGCGCAGCCCTCAAAGAGGATATGAGGGAACCGCTCGCATAAGGTACGCATTATCTTGTACAGACCTATGATGTATCTGTGAGCGACCTCGCCCTGCTGCGACGCCTTAAGATAAGGTGAGTACACATCCGAAAAGATACGGTTCATATCCCATTTTACATATTTGATGTTTGAAGCCGAAAAGACAGAGGTCATCTTCTCAATCAAAAAATCAACTACCTGGGGGTTACATAGATCAAGCACGCGCTGATGTCTGCCCTCGCTGTGCAGCTGTCCGGGAACCGCCATAGCCCATTCGGGATGGGCTTTGTACAGCTTGCTCTGTGTGTTCACCATCTCGGGCTCGACCCATATGCCAAGGTCAAGTCCGGCGGCGTTTACTTTTTTACACAGGCCTTTGAGTCCTCCGGGCAGCTTTTTAGGGTTTTCTTCCCAGTCTCCCAGGGAGCTTGTATCGTCGTTGCGCTCCGAGAACCAGCCGTCGTCCATAACGAGAAGCTCTATGCCGAGCCCCTTGGCTGTTTTTGCCATAGCCGCAAGGCTCTTCTCGGAGATGTTGAAGTAGCTCGCTTCCCAGCTGTTGAGCAGCACGGGACGTTCCTTGTTTTTCCATTCGCCGCGGACTATATGATCCTTTACAAAGCGGTGCATATTTACGCTCTGACCCGTAAAGCCGAGCGGAGAATATGTCATTACCGCCTCGGGTGTCTTAAAGCAGCCGCCCTTGCCGATCGCAAAGCAAAAGCCCTGCGGCTGTATGCCGGTTACTATTCTTGTCTTTCCATAGGCGTTGACCTCTGCTGCGGAATAGTGGTTGCCGCTGTAAACAAGATTAAAGCCGTAGACGTCTCCGCAGGCTTCCGTCGTGCCGGAGCTGTGCACCATAAAGAACGGGTTTGCCCTGTTAGAAGAACAGCCCGCCCTGCTCTCGTTTACAAATTTTCCGGCAGGCAGGGGGACGGTGTACTTGTTCATCTCGCGCGCCCACGCGCCGTGGAAGGTAGTCACGCAATAGTCAGCGCTCGCAAGATCAAGCTGCGCGCTCATAAGCCTGAGCAGATCGATCTTTTCTTCTCCGTTATTTATAAGCCTT
>JBGULZ010000219.1:0-1769 GCA_045116595.1 Ruminococcus sp.
TTTAAGCCTACCGCTGCGGCGATATCGCCGGAGTAGCAGCAGTCTATATCCTTTCTGTCGTTGGCATGCATCTGGAGAATACGTCCGAGACGCTCTCTGTTGCCCTTGACAGAGTTGAATACGGTTGTACCGGCGTTGACCTTGCCGGAATATACGCGGAAGAAGCAGAGCTTGCCCACAAAGGGGTCGGTCGCGATCTTGAACGCGAGAGCCGCAAACGGCTCATCGTCAGATGCGGGCCTGTCCTCTTCCTCGTCCGTTTCGGGGTTTGTACCCTTGATAGCGGGAATGTCCGTAGGTGCGGGCATATAGTCGATCACCGCGTCGAGCATCATCTGAACGCCCTTGTTGCGGTAGGATGAGCCGCAGGTTACGGGAACCATGGTGTTCTCGATCGTGGCTTTTCTTATTACAGCCTTGATCTCGTCAATGGTGATCTCTTCGCCGCCGAAAAATTTCTCCATAAGCTCGTCATCAAGCTCCGCAACGGATTCGATGAGCTTTTCGTGGTACTCCTCGGCAAGCGCCTGCATATGCTCGGGGATATCTTCCTCCGAATAATCTGTGCCGTCCTCGTTGTGATATATTTCAGCCTTCATTGTAACAAGGTCAATGATTCCGGTGAAATCGCTCTCGGAGCCGATAGGAAGCTGAATCGGCACAGCGTTACATTTAAGCCTATCCTTCATCATCTGCACAACATGGTAAAAATCAGCGCCCATGATGTCCATTTTGTTAACGTAAACCATTCTCGGAACGCCGTAGTTGTCAGCCTGACGCCATACAGTCTCGGACTGAGGCTCAACGCCGCCCTTAGCGCAGAGAACCGTAACAGAACCGTCGAGCACACGCAGCGAACGCTCAACCTCTACTGTAAAGTCAACGTGGCCGGGGGTGTCGATGATGTTGATTCTGTGTTTTTTATACTGATGCTTGCTGCCTTCCCAGAAAGCAGTTGTAGCAGCAGAGGTAATGGTGATACCGCGCTCTTTTTCCTGCGCCATCCAGTCCATTGTGGACGCGCCGTCGTGGGTCTCTCCAATCTTATGGTTTACGCCGGTATAATACAGGATACGCTCAGTTGTGGTAGTCTTACCGGCGTCGATGTGAGCCATGATGCCGATATTTCTTGTTTGTTCAAGTGATACCTGTCTTGGCATAAATACCTCCTAAAATTACACGGTCGATGTGCGGCTCTGTTGAATCTGCGTTTATTATATATTTTATACTTATGCCGCAGTTATGCGGCATAACGCAGATGCAGGTCTGAGCCTTATTACCATCTGTAGTGGGCGAAAGCCTTGTTGGCCTCTGCCATCTTGTGGGTATCCTCGCGCTTTTTGAATGCGCCGCCGGCGCCGTTGTTTGCGTCGAGGATCTCGCCCGCGAGTCTCTCCTTCATGGTCTTTTCACTTCTGGCTCTTGAGTAAGTTGTGATCCAGCGCAGACCCAGTGTCTGACGTCTTTCGGCACGAACCTCCATAGGAACCTGATAAGTGGCGCCGCCTACACGGCGAGCCTTAACCTCGAGAACAGGCATTACGTTCTCCATAGCCTGCTCAAAAACCTCAAGCGGGTTGTTGCCCGTTTTCTCTGCAATAATATCAAACGCGCCGTAAACAATTTTCTGGGCAACGCCCTTTTTGCCGTCGTACATGATATTGTTGATGAGACGGGTCACAAGTTTTGAATTATAAAGCGGATCGGGTAATACGTCACGCTTCGCAATAGAACCTCTTCTTGGCACTTTGCTTCCCTCCTTCACAATA
>JBGULZ010000220.1:0-2517 GCA_045116595.1 Ruminococcus sp.
ATTGATTGCTGTTCCGCCTTTGAGCGCAAGACTTTCCTTTAGAAGCGGATCACCTTCAAAGAACGAAAGAACGTCGGCAAGACGGCATACTTTTTCAAAAGTATCGCGTACAAATCCAAGTTCTTTAGCTTGTCTGCCGAGCGTAATGCGGTCAAATTGCATCATAATCGCTTACTCCTTTACTGACTATCTTTTTCAGATCCTTTGGCGCAAACAGTTTCCAGTTTTTATTCAAAACAAAATCGGGTTGTTTTGAATAAAGATATGTCTTGCTATTCGAAGAATGCTTTTTACATTCTTCAAAAAAAGAATCCGGAAGAGCTAATTCAAATTTAAAATTTTCAAGAATATAACCGGTTTTTTGATATAACTGCGCGTGACCATATAACTCCAATGATTCGAGCAGCTTTTCACTGTCAAGTGATGGGATCAACATTAAACAGCGAAGTAATTCCTCTAATCCTCCGATTTTTTCAAAATCTGCGATACTATCTATAACGGTGCGTTCCAATGATGTAACACGGATATGTGTATTTGTTTCTATTATACCGGTATTCCCTTTGAGTTTTATAGGATGGAAATATATTCCGTCATAAGAAAATTCCCGCGTGCGCTTCGTTGTAGAGAAATATACATCATAGAAAACTTGGTTTGCATAACCGTAATATTCAAAGGCGCTGTGATGTGTAACACAAGCATCACAGGTGATCTTTGACGCTATTTGATAGCGGTTTGGTATAGGCTGTCCGGTTTCAAGACTGATAACAGCATATAAATTACGCCGCACCCGTTCTATATATCCTTTTTTCAGATAACTGTTTATTTGCCATTCCGCGGCACTTTCCGAGCCCGATAGTTGAACCATATCATTACGTGTAAAACAGCGCAACTCGGCAAGTCGTTTGTATAATTCCATAATAACAACTCCTTTGCGTTTCTATTATAACACAAAATATTAGGAAATACAATGATTTTGCGTAAATACAAAAATGAATATTTTTGATATTGCACAAAATCGCTGTAATTACAAGTATTCTGAACAAAATTAAATATGATGTAAATTTAGGTATTATTACAAACGCGGTACAAAAGACAGGGAAGAGTCTTAACCTATAAAAATGGAAATTTCGACCAATTATGCTTTAAAATAACAGGTTGAAAAACAAATCGAAATATGATATACTGAAAGAGGTTTTACGACCTGTTTCTTTTATTTTAGGTGATAGTTATGGCAAAGAAAAAAACAAATGAGACAAATAAATCGACCGTAACTCCCGAAAGCGGGATCACGGCTCTGTACGTCCGCGTATCTACCGACGCTCAGTTTGAGGAAGGCTACTCTATTGAAGCGCAGGAAAAGAAGCTGAAGCAGTGGTGTGAGGTAAAAGAGTTTACCAATTATCAGGTGTATCAGGACGGCGGATGGAGCGGCAGCAACCTTGAGCGTCCGGAAATGAAAAGGCTGATTTCCGATATAATGAATCATAGGGTAAAACGAGTTGTCGTTTATAAGCTCGACCGTCTTTCGAGATCGCAAAAGGATACTTTGTTTTTGCTTGAGGAGCTGTTCATCCCCAATGATGTCGAGTTCTATTCAATGAATGAGAACTTTGACACAAGCACGCCTTACGGCAAAGCGATGATCGGTATTCTTTCGGTATTTGCTCAGCTTGAGCGCGAAAATATCCGCGAGCGTACTCGGATGGGTATGTATGAGCGCGTCAAGGAAGGCTACTGGATGGGAGGTAACGGCGTACCGTTCGGTTATGATTATGATTCCAAACAGGATATCCTTGTTCCGAATGAGCACGCAGAGGATGTCAAAAACATATATGACTTGTATTTGAAGGGTTATTCTACGACCCGTTTGGCAAAAATGTTCTCTGTTTCGGGCGACCGCCAGATCACAATGATCCTCGACAGGATCACATATACAGGCAAGATAAAATATAATGATGAAGTTTTCCAAGGCAAGCATCAGCCGTTGATCGATGAAAACACCTGGCAAAGGGTTCAGCTTGAACGCCAAAGACGTTCGACAAAGAACGTTGTAACTTCCTCGTATCTGTTGACAGGCTTGCTTGTCTGCGGCAAGTGCGGAGCAAAAATGAGATATCAGAAGTGGGGAGCGGATAAAGTGAAAATCTATTGTTACTCCCAACAGACTTCAAAAATGAATCTTGTGAAGGATCCGAACTGCGATAACCTGCGTTATGACGCTGACGAATTGGAAAAGCTCGTTGTTGATGACGTTATGAGAATGGCGGACAGGGTAGTTGCGGATGATGTCATAGTTCCCAAGATAAATGATTCCAGACGCACAGGGACTAAAATTCTTCAAGAGAAATATGATATGCTTTCGGCAAAGATAAAAAGACTGTATAATCTCTATGCCGAGAGCGAGGACAAGCTGCTGCTTGAAACGATCAAGGAAAATCAAAAGGAATTGGCTTCGGTGTCAACGCTTTTGGATAATGAGAAAACCTCTATTGCGGCTGTCGACGATGTTGTCGAGCG
>JBGULZ010000221.1:0-3665 GCA_045116595.1 Ruminococcus sp.
CTCCACTCGCCCGTATCGCCGTGCCACCAACATTCGCGCGTTATATGCTCCTCGATAGAGAAGCCCTCTATTGAGTTTTCAAAAAACGGCAAAAAGCCGTATTCATCAATAACGTCTATCAAATCGGATTTGCTGTTTATTATAAAATTTCCAAATGACATTTCGCTCACTTCTTTGATTATTATAGTCAAATAACATCCAAACGCGGTCGCTTTTGCCGCGGTAGGATAATATTAATTGTACCATATTTTCCGGTTTTTTACAATATGGAGCTAAAAACCGATTGTTATTGAGCTTTTGAATAATTTATTTATTTTGTATTCACATTTGATTAAATTCTGACCTAACAATCAGTGATATCATTGTTGATTTTGCAAGAATAATAAAAATTCCTGCAAATCCACTTGACAAACTTTTAACGATGTTATATAATAACGGCAATGAAAGCAAAGGCGCTGACGGCTTAAAGCCATCGGCGCCTTTTGTTTTTATAAAAGCAGGCAGAGCACATAGAGGGGAGTATTTTCTGCTTGAACGATAGGATCGCCCTATCGCTTAAAATGTCATGACCCGCGTTACGGGAACATCCCAAACGCGGATCAGCGCAGCGTTACGCTGCCAACATAAGACAACGCAACGGCGCGTTTCTCAAAAGGGAACGCGCTGTTGTGTCTTTTAAAGGAGTAATTTTTATGAGTGAATCTGTAAGAGAACTTGTCACACAGTTGACGAACGAACAGCTTTTTGCCGTGTGGTTCTTGATCGGCGCGGCACTTGTGTTCTGGATGCAGGCAGGCTTCGCAATGGTCGAGGCGGGCTTTACCAGAGCAAAAAACACAGGCAATATCATAATGAAAAACCTGATGGATTTCTGCATCGGCACCGTGACCTTTATTCTTATCGGTTTCGGCCTGCTGATGGGCGAGGATCTGATCGGATTTATAGGAAAACCCGGCTTTGATTTATTTACGGCTTATGATAATTTCAATTTCTCGAGCTTTGTTTTCAACCTCGTTTTCTGCGCGACTACCGCGACTATCGTCTCGGGCGCTATGGCGGAGAGAACAAAATTCCTCTCCTACTGCGTATACTCCGGCTTGATCTCAGCCATCGTTTATCCTATCGAGGCGCACTGGATCTGGGGCGGCGGTTGGCTGAGCCAACTCGGCTTTCACGATTTTGCCGGTTCCTGCGCGATCCATATGGTCGGCGGTATCTCAGCGCTTATCGGCGCGAAGATGCTCGGCGCGCGTATCGGCAAATTCAAAAAAGGAAAGGACGGGACCGTCAAGGTCGGCGCGTTCCCGGGTCATAATATCGCGCTCGGAGCGCTCGGCGTATTCATCCTCTGGCTCGGCTGGTACGGCTTTAACGGCGCCGCGGCGACCTCTGTTGAACAGCTCGGTTCCATCTTTTTGACTACGACCGTCTCCCCTGCTATCGCCACGGTCGTTTGTATGATCTTCACTTGGCTGAGATACGGTCATCCCGACGTCAGTATGTGCCTGAACGCTTCGCTTGCCGGCTTGGTTGCTATCACCGCGGGCTGCGACGTCACCGACGCTTTCGGCTCGATCATCATCGGCGCGGTATCGGGCTTGCTTGTATGCTTCGGCGTATGGTTCCTTGACTATGTGCTTCACATTGACGATCCCGTAGGCGCGGTCGCGGTACATATGTTAAACGGTATTTGGGGCACGCTCGCGGTAGGTCTTTTTGCCACAGACACAGCGCCCGGTTACTCGATCGCTAACGCTTCGGGTCAAAAGCTTGTAGGTCTTTTCTACGGCGGAGGCTTTGAGCTTATGGGCCTGCAGCTGCTCGGCTTCGCTTCCGTTGCGGCTTGGACAGTTGCGACGATGCTCGTTGTATTCCTTGTTATCAAGGCGATCTTCGGGCTTAGAGTGAGCCGCGAGGAAGAAATGACCGGACTCGACGCCACCGAGCACAATATGCCCTCGGCATACGCGGGCTTCAGCATGGTTCCCGAATATGTTGAGGAAGGCGGGGTACAGCCCCTCATCGTCAGCGGAGATACTCCTGTTGCCGAAGCGGTACCCGTCAAAAAGGTTCCTTCATTTGACGACGGATCGCCGAAGATCAGCAAGGTTGAGATCGTGTGCAAGGAAGCTCGTCTTGAATCGCTTAAAAACGCTATGATGGATATCGGCATCACGGGTATGACCGTCACGCACGTTCTCGGCTGCGGAACTCAGAAGGGCAAGCCGGAATATTACCGCGGAGTACAGATCGAGGCGAACCTGCTGCCTAAGGTTGAGGTAAATATCGTCGTTTGCACCGTGCCGGTCAGCAAGGTCATTGACACGGCTAAGAAGGTGCTCTACACCGGCCATATTGGCGACGGTAAGATCTTCGTTTACGACGTTGAGGATGTCGTCAAGGTCAGGACGGGTCAGACCGGACTTGAGGCTATGCAGCATTTTGACTCCATATAAAAGAAGGACAAATCATCATTCCACCTCTTTCATCCTGAATAACTAAGGCGGCGCGTTCCTGTTTTGGAGCGCGCCGCCTGCATTTTTGTTATTTATATCAGCACGCCGTTGCAGTGGTCGACCTCGTGCTGGATTATCTGCGCGGTAAAGCCTGTGTAGGATTTGGTTTTCCATTGAAAACTGCTGTCCTGAAACTTCACCTTTATAGTTTTGTACCTCGTTGTTTTTCTCGGCGCGCCGAGGAGCGACAGACAGCCTTCCTCGGTTTCATACGGTGCGGATTTTCCGATGATCTCGGGATTATACATCACTGTATATCTTCCGTTGTCGTTGAACGCGATGATCCGCACAGTTTTGCCGATCATATTCGCCGCCATACCGACGCAGGTCTCTCTGTGCGCGGTCAAGGTATCGAGCAGATCGCGCGCGATCATGGCGTCTTGTTTTGTCGCGGGCTTTGATTTGACCCCCAAAAGCATAGGGTCGTGTACTAATTCTCTTACCATTTTTATCTCCTTATGATCGGGCTATACAAATCAAAGTATTTTTTCCATACCGATTTTTTGAGGAACAAGCCCCATCGCCTCATAGAATTTCAGCGCCGACGGGTTGCACGTCCAGACATTCAGCGTTACATTATAAAATCCCTGCTCCCTTGCGTATGAGATAACGTGCTCATAAAGCGTTTTGCCGACGTGTTTCCCGCGGGCAATGCTGTCCACGCAGATATCGTCGATATACAGCGTCTTGATATCCGTCAGCACAGAGTCGCCGATTATCTGCTTGTGTATGCAAAACGCGTGACCGAGAGGGATATCGTTTTCATCTACGCAAACGAAAACGGGCGTTTCTTCGTTATTTAGAATTTCCTTCAATTCCTCACCACTGTATTTTGTCGCGGGTCCTTTGAAAATATCCGGGCGGCCGTTGTGATGAACCATATCGACCTGAACAAGCAAGTCCAAAATCTTAGGTATATCCTTTTCTGCCGCTTTTCTTACTTTTATACTCATATTATCAGCTCACTGTTTTTTAATCAATCTAATGATACCAGAAAAGTTATAATTTGTCCATAAACAAAACCGTACCGGTGAATAGTTTTTCGACCCGGTACGGTTTTTTAGTTATATTTGATGTTTACTTGGAAATCTCAGCTTCTACCGCTTTTCTGACTTCCTTCATATCGAAGGTCGGCTCAAAGCGAGCGAT
>JBGULZ010000222.1:0-3432 GCA_045116595.1 Ruminococcus sp.
GGGCGCATGCATATAAGCTGAATCCCGATGCCAAGTATTTCACCTGCAACCGTATTTTGCGCCCTCCGTTTTATGAAAAAACGTGGGACATCAATCAAATCGAAAATCACACGCTTTATGTCGGCAACGGCTACTACGCGCTAAAGGGCTTGCAGTATGTGATCGAAGCGCTGCCGCAGCTGATCCGAGAATATCCCGATATCAAGGTTTTCGTCGCAGGCGTTAAGCCGTTTGAAGAAAACGACAAGCGCCCGTTCTATAAAAAAGGCTACGGTCTGTATTTGGAAAAGCGCATCAAGGATTTAGGCGTTAGCGACCATATCGTCTTTACCGGCCCTTTGCAGGCAGAAGAAGTTGCGGATAAGCTCTCGAAAGTTCACGCATATGTCCTCTGTTCAGCAATTGAAAACAGCCCGAACACATTAGGAGAAGCAATGTGTATCGGCACTCCTTGTGTGGCAGCATATGTAGGCGGTGTGCCTGATATGGCAACCGACGGTGAAAACGCGCTGTTCTACCGCAACGATGATCCTGCTATATTATCGTGGAAAGTCAAGCAGATTTTCGATAACGACGACCTTGCGCTTAAACTCTCTGCAAACGGTAGAAAGCAGGCACGTATTACCCACGATGCCGAGAAAAACGCACAGACACTCTATAATATATACAACGAGATTTTGAAGTAAGGAGGTTCGAAGAATGGATACACCCTTGGTGACGATAATTGTACCTGTGTATAACAGCGAGAAGTATCTTGAACAGTGTATTCAAAACCTTTTGAACCAAACCTATCACAATCTTCAAATCATTCTGGTTAATGATGGATCAACCGACCGTTCATTGGAATTTTGCAAAAATATTTCCGATAAACGAGTTGAAGTATATTCAAAACAAAATGGAGGGGCGTCCTCTGCAAGAAATGTTGGAATAGCATACAGAAAAGGGGAATATGTTCTTTTTGTAGATAGCGATGATTATCTGAAAGATAATGCGGTTGAGATGCTTGTGTCTACTGCTGTCAGCAATAATGCGGATTGTGTGTATTATGAGGCTGATAATGTTGCTGAGAACACAAGTATCAAAGTGAAAAAGGACGGGCTCAGCCATGCAATTCAGTATCCTACTACGGATGGGAACAGCCTGATTGAGTTGATTTTAGAACAAAAAAACTACCATGCAGTACCGTTTTTGTATTTTGCAAAAAGCAGTTTATATGACAAAGGACTTCGCTTTGAAGAAGGGATCATGTTTGAGGATGAATTGTTTTCCTTTGAACTGTTACGATCATGCGAAAAAGTTGTCTGCTTAAAACAGAAGCTGTACTTTCGCAATGTTCGCAGCGGTTCTGTGATGACATTATCCGGGAAAGAAGAATTTCGTTTTCAAAGTATTACTGTTGTTTTTGAACGGTTATTAGAACAGTTTGCAAAATCCAAAGACGATAAAGTCTTAAATACTTACTTATCACGCATTGCTATGTTATGGCTTGATTATTATCGTCAGCTATCAAAGCAAAGTCGTGAAAAGTTTAGTGATAAATACAGTTATCTTCGCAGTCGAATTCATCAAAATGATGGGTTTGGCAATAAGGAATTACTCGTCCGTTGCCACGGTGAATTGCTATGGATGGCATTCATCGCACCGAACAGAATAATGAAAAAGTTAAAAAGGAAATAGCAGCATGGAAAAGGGTCAGACTGACAATCGAATATCAGTTACGATGATTTCCAATGCGATGAACCATCATCAGTTTCCTTTTTGCGACAGTATGAGCGAGATACCTGATGTTTTCTTTCGTTTTGTGGCGACAAAGCCGATTGCACAAGATCGTTTAAAAACCGGTTTTCAGGATTTGAATAGTTCCCGGGAGTACATAGTCTGTTCTTATGAATCGGAATCAGAGCATTATAAAGCGCAACAGCTTGTTGACGAGAGCGATTTTGTGATATACGGTTCAGCTCCGTATGAGATGCTTCAAAACAGAAAAAAGCACGGGAAATGGATTTTTCTTTATTCAGAGAGATTGTTTAAGGAATCAAGGGGTAAAGACCCGTTGAATATCAAGACAATAACAGCCTGTACATTGCGTTATTTTTTCTCATCACATAAAAAATTGAGATTGCTTTGTTCAAGCGCTTTTTCTTCGAATGATTATCGCTTTTTTAGATTCAAGGAAAATCAAACATATAAATGGGGGTACTTCCCTCCGTTGAGCAATAGTAGTTTTCAAGATATTGTTAATTCAAAAGAATACAACAGTATTATTTGGGTTGGTCGCATGATTCATTGGAAGCATGCAGAGCACGCAATAGAATTAGCTAAGAATTTGAAACATAATTCTATTCCTTTTCAAATGAAGTTAATTGGCGACGGTCCGATGGCTGAATCCTTAAAAGAAGAAGTTAAGAAGTTCGAGTTACAAGAAAATGTTCATTTTTTAGGTGTACTGAATACTGAACAGACGCGCCGTGAGATGGAACGCTCGCAAATTATGATTTCCACATCCGACCACAATGAAGGATGGGGTGCTGTTATTAATGAAGGTATGTCGAGTGGTTGCGCAATGGTTGCAAGTCATCTTATGGGTTCTGTTCCGTATTTAATCAAAGACGGAATAAACGGTTATGTGTTTGAAAGCGGAAATCTCGATGATTTGTATTTCAAAGTTAAGACTCTTTTAGAGGATAGAGACCTATGCGATAAATATGCGGAAAATGCATACAGCACGATATCCGAAAAATGGAATGGAAAAGTTGCAGCTGAAAGGTTGGCAGAATTGTTCCGAAATTATAAAAGCGGAAACGCAGATTTTGCTTTTGAAAGCGATATCTGCAGTAACGCAGAAAGAATGTCAAATAACTGGCTAGAAATATAAACGAGAGATTTATAAATGAAGAAAAAAGTTCTAATGGTTATGCCGCACATGGTTGGTGGTGGAGCAGAGCGTGTTGCCGCGCAGATTATGAATAAACTCAATGAGCGTGGATACGACACAAGATTTATTCTGACTTCCGCCCAAAAGAATGAAGTTGTCCGTTCTGATCTTAACGAGAAAACCGAGCTGATTCTTCTAACCGAAGAAATGAAAGCGGAGACGACCGGACAAAAACTCGCATATTTACCTGCAAGAGCATATTCAACTATATTTGGAAAGCTGTATGAAAAGCAAGGCAAATATGTCCCTGCTTCCGTCGGCAAGGCGACAATTGAGTGGCAGTATCACCGCGAGATAAGTTGGCTGCACAACTATATGCAGCAGTATCCCGATATGACAGTCATCGCGTTTTCGCAGCCTGCTATGCCGATAGCAGTGTTAGCGGCGGCTGATCTGCCGAACAGATTGATAGTTTCCGAACGCGCCGATCCCAATCGTTTGATGAAAAAGCGTTACGGAAAGCCGTTCATTGAAAAATACTTCGTTCGAGCGGATGC
>JBGULZ010000223.1:0-6708 GCA_045116595.1 Ruminococcus sp.
CTGTTCATTGTCAACGGGCACATTTAATTACCTGAGACGGCGCCTTTCATATTTTAACGAAATCTGCGGTATCTCATATATATAATCAGTTTTAATACACTTTTTACCAATACAACGACACCGAATAACGCAACGCATCCGGCAACTACAGCACCGACGCGCTTTACAACCTTTCTCAGCTTGGCTTTGCACTCTATCTCCCACATTTTGCGCTCTACCTGTTCCTCGATCTCCTGATCCAAACGCTCGTCAAGCTCTTGTTCAACTTCTGCTTTCAGCTTTTTTTGGATCCTCTCTATATCTTTTTCATCTAAAACGCGTAGCTCCTCGGGATCTTTTGTGCCCATCTGCTTATTGATTAATTTATCAATACCGATTTTCTCCATGATCTCTGATTTTATATTCCGTTTATCCATTGTGTTTTCCTCCTTAAACACTTTTTTGTTTATATTATATCACAATATATATCCTATTTGCAATATTTTTATACATTTTCAGGCACTGTGAGGAATGTGATATTGAGCTTTGAATACCGCAAGGGCGGTTGTTTATTTTTTCGTACAGTTATTGATCCACTCAATAAAGTTCGTTATGCTGTCGCCGTTATTGCGCTCAGCGAGATCATGGTTGCGCGCCCAGACGGCTTCAAAATCAACGCTTTCTACGCCGTCATAAGCGCTGAGGGCGAGGTCGAGGTTTACCTCGGTAGTCAGTGAGTTGGTGTCCTGCTCTATACCCGAACGGATGCGCCAGTATTTCGCGACATTCGCCGTGCGGTAACCCTCGCGGCTCTCCATCAGGAAGTAAAGCGGAGAATACATATTCACCCTCTGCTCAACGGTATATCCGAGCGCGTCTTTCTTTGCGAGATCCGCTTTATAATCGTCAGCGTAAGGGCTGTTGAGCTCGGTCAGGATATCGGTGAGTATCTTGTCAAAGTGAGCGCGCTTGCCGTCGCCGTAACCGAACAGGTTGTTTTGTCCGTCAGGCTGGTCAAAGCCCGTGGGCAAGTCCTTAGCCCGCTTGCAGGCTTTCGCAAAATCGGCAATACTTGTGACAGTCGCCTTATTAGCGGTTTTATCGTAATTTATCCACTTTTTGTCCTTGTTCATACTGTCGACATATTCCTGCGCCGCCTTGGGGTCGGACAGATCGGCAAGGTAATTGTTGAGCGAGCGTTCTATCTCTCCCTTTACATAGTCGTAGTAGCTGCCCGCCTGATATATCCCCTCTTTGGACTCTGTAAGCGTCAGCTCCTTACCGTTTTTATCGGTAAATCCGGCGCTGTTCACATACTTTGCGTAAGCCGCGGCGAGCTTGTCGGACAGAGCCTGTTCTTCCTTGCTCCTGCCCGTTCGGGTACAGCCCATCATCCATTCATACTCGGCGTTACCGGTATCTACGCTTGTGACCGGGCACCATGACATCGAGCCCAAAACGGAGTCGGAAACGCCCTTGACCGCGCCGATTTTTTCAAGGTACGGATCGTACATTTTGCTGTCTCCCGAGGCTCCGAGCAAAACCGACTGCGCTCCTCCGCCGCTCATACCGTAAGTAAATATCTTCCCGGCGTCGCCCGCGTTGATATCGTCGCAATATCTGAGGTAGCGCACAGCCGCCTTTAGGTCGGTTACTCCCGACGGCGCGCCCTCGTCGATACCGCGGCAGCCGGGGTAAACATAAACGATCCCCTTTGAGGTGAATTCGTTTATACGTCCCATATCAAACGCCATATCCACAGTGTCATCGCTCAACGCCTCGGCGGAATGATATCCCGTCGTATCCACATACATAGCTATCGGCGCGGTAGACGCGGTATAGCCGTTGACCTGAGCGCTGCTGTTGAGCTTGCAGGTATAGGTTCCGTCGGCGTTTTTCTGAGCGTCCATATAGGCGGACGGAACAAAGTACGCGAGCTTTTCAAATTTTTCATCGGCAGGGGTCTCGCAGTACAAGATCCCCGTTTGATAATACAAATCATTTTCTTTGCTGTAGCGCCACTTGGTCATATCGGTCATTGGCAGTTTTGTAACGGGCTCGGCTATGGTAGTCTCGGGAACGGCAGTTTCCGGGGTTGAGTCCTGCTTTGCGCAACCTGTAAACGCGCAAACGGCGATCGCCGTGATAATCAATACTGAAATTATTGTTTTTGCTTTCATAATGATTTTCCTTTTGCTGTATTCTTATTCACCGTTCGGCGCGTAAATCGCTTTTATCGGGTAGTTATCAATGGCAAATTTCATTTTATCCCTTCTATTGTTGATTGCCGAGCAGGATATCGAAAGCCGCCTGCGGAAGCTGCTGAACATACGACATTCCGTGCCCGTTGTTTGACATACCAAACAGATAAAAACCTTGTTCGGGGTTCATATAATCAATTGACCCGAAGTGCGGAGCTATCTGACCGACATGACCGACGCCGTTAAACGGCATATGCCAAAGCCCGTAGCAGTATTCCTCCGAGCTGTATTCGTTCGCGTTAGTTGTCATTTGCTTGAACGATTCCTGGGAAACTGCCTTTCCGCCGCACAGTCCGTGCATCCACTTGTCCATATCCGCCGCGTTTGATACAATATCTCCCGCGCCCTTGGCAAGACCGGGCTTAGAGGTCTCGTCAAGCTGTTCGGTTTTTGAAAGCGCCGACGCCCACTCGGGGTTTTGGGAAATCTCCTCAACAAAGCCGGTGTGGGTAATTCCGAGCGGTTCAAAGAAGTTTTTCCTGATAAAATCGTGATAAGAAACTCCGCTGAGCTGCTGTACGATTTCGGCAAGCAAAAAGTAATTGGAGTTTGAATACTCGTAGTCCTGTCCGGGCTCAAAATCGAGCTTCTGTGCAAACAGCGCTTCCTTCATTTTTCGGGTATTTTCCGCTTCGTCCGAACCAAGTGCAGACGGGTCAAGAAAATCCATATAATAGTTTGGAATACCCGAGCCCATATTGAGCAGATTTTTGACAGTCATTTTTTTGCCGTATTGATAATCGGGAAAAAACTTATCAAGCGTATCGTCCACGCTGAGCTTCTTTTGCTCGCAGAGCAGCATAACGGCGGCTGCGCAGAATTGCTTTGAGGTCGAGGCGATCGGCATAGAGGAATCGATCGTCAGCGGTTTTCCGTTATCGTCGTTGCCGTCGACGTATTGATATACAACGTTGTCGCCCTTGGTGATCTGCACAACGCCGTTAAACTTGTTCTTTGCAAGGATTTGGTCGAGTTGGGTTTTGATATCGGGCGCGAGCGTCTCCTGCGGTTTTTCCGTTGTCTGTACCTCGGTCGCGGAGGCTTCGGAGGTTTTTGATTCTCCCGATGATCCTTCCTGCTTTGCGCCGCAGCCGGCAAAAGCGGCGATCATGACCGCGCTCAATAATAATGCTAAAAATTTTTTCATACTATCTCTCCTGACTAATTATTATAATTCTATAATAAATCAACTGCCCGATAAAAATCAAGCAACTGTTTTTGAAATCTCTCAACCAAAAAGATAATGATTAAACCGTTGGTTTTATACTTTCATTGTATCAAATCGATTTGGGTTTGTCTATAAAAATAAAAAAAACGCCCCCGGCAATAATCATAATAATATTATTGCCGAAAGGCTGTTGATTATTTTTCTGTATTAGAATTATATCACAATGCGGTAAACGGTTATTCAAACTCCGCCAAACATCTTTTTGCCTTTTTTACCGAGAGCTTGTTTACAGCGAACGCAACTGCCAAAATGATCAGCGCGAAGGCTGCGAAAACGACAGCGGCGATCATAGTGACTGCCGAGCTGTCAACAGATACTTCCGACTTGCTCATGATCGCCGAAACAATAATAGCGGCAAGCAAAAAGAAATACATAAAGAACCCGATTATGATAGCGATGATGTTTACCGCGCCGAGCTTTCGGGATATTTCGGTCTCGCTGTCCCAGTTAAAAACGGGATTTTTCGCGTTTTTCAACAGCGCGCAGTTTATTATTATCGAGTTGCAAAGGAAGCATACAAGCGCGCTGAGCAAAAATACCCAGCAGTTCGCCGCCGATACAATACCGAAAACCACGCAGACTATCCCGAGAATGATGATGTACGCCACGCTGCCGAGCGAGCAGATAAGCATCGCAAAGTTGCGCTTGCTCTTGTAGTAATCGTTAAAATCGAGCGGCATTGAGCGAAGCGCGCTGATGCTTTTTCCCTCGCGCGAAAAAGCGGTGCAGGCTAAATTGTTAAAGCCGCAGGCAAAGCACGATGCCGCGATACCGAGGATCAGCGAGCAAATCAACGCAACGCCTGTATCAAACGGATAATTGACCGAGCTGAAAATCATATTGTTGCCGAAAACGAACGGCAAAGCGAAAAACAGCGGCCAGATAAAAGTCATTGCAAAGCCGTAGATCAAATACGACGGATTTCTGCGCGCGTTTTTGGATTCATAAGAAGTCAGAGCTTTAAGCGCGCTGACTTTTTTACCGCCGAGACTTTCCCTTGTGACAGCCTTGTTGCTTGTACCTGTGGTCTGCATAGACAACGCGGTAGAAAGATAAAACAGCTTTATTACAAGCAAAGCAAGCGCTATTACCGCGGCGGTTATCGCTACGCTTATCAAAAGCCCCAAGGCGTTGCCGTCAAACATAAACCCGCTCATAAACGCGATGTTCGGGAAGCCTGCCGATATGGAAGAAACGGTCGACAAAATACTCAGCGCGGCGTCGGGGGATTCATCGTTCCTAAAGCTTGTGAGCACAATATAAGCTATAGTCAGCAGCAGTGTGAATATGCCGCCGATAACCACCATTACATCGCGGTTCCTGATAAAGCCGAAAACTTTGAATATAATCACCGTAAACAGAGCCGCGACAGCAAGCCCCGTCACGGGTACCAAAACGCTCGAAAGCACCGTGCCGATATAAAACGATGCGCCCATCCCCGCCCGCAAGCCGAATCCGATAAGGACAGAATTTGTAATTACAAAGCTCAGTATCACGGGGAATTTAAGCGACACGACCAGCTTGGCGGTCACGATCTGCCCCGCCGAAAACGGCATAGGCAGAAGTACCGGCAAATCGTCCGCCGTATACAGCACAGTGACGATGTTCTTTATCGAGAGCACCAGACTGAACAACAGCATAGCAAGCATCAACGTATTTGTGATATCGCGCAGCGATACATACGGAGCTATAAGCGGCTCAACAAGGTACGCCGCAGCAGCGATCATACCGACCAAAAACACCAATCCGATAACCGCCAGCGCCTTTGCGGCGTTCGGCGAGATCAGCGCGTCCTTGCCGCCGATGGTTCCCTTGCCGTTGCACTTTTCCAAAACCGAAACGAGCTTCAGTACCTTTGAAAGCCCGCCTTTTGTTTTCTTATTACTCATCGTCGGTCATATTCTTGCATTTTGACGCAACAACAAAGTAAATAACGACCATAATCAGGATGATCGCAAACAGGACGATCTTGATCGGGAAATTATCCTCTATGACCTTTTGCATCTGCAAAACATCAAGAATACATTCTCCGATCAAAAAGAGACCGACAACAAAGTACAAAAGTACGTTCATAAGCTTATAGACGCGCGCGCCCTTGTTTGAATAATTCGCGATCTTTGCTTCTTCACCTTTTCCGAGCTTGCCTGTAAGAAGGATCCTTGCTCCGAAAAATATCATTACTAATCCAAGCACCGCGAATATAATTGATAAAATCATTTTAACTACCTCCGTTTAATCTTTTGTTTCTGTTAATTCAAGAAATATATTTTCTAAGGACGCCTGCGACTTATGCGTCGCTTTAAGCTCGTCCAAAGTTCCGGTGTATAAAAGCTCTCCGCTTTTGATGATGCAGATCTCGTCGCACAGCTTCTCGGCGACTTCGAGGACGTGGGTCGAAAAGAACACTGAGTTTCCCTTTTCAACGTGCTCGCGCATCATCTGTTTTAGCTCAAAAGCCGACTGCGGATCAAGACCAGTCAGGGGCTCGTCGAGGATCCAGACGGACGGGTCGTGGATCAGCGCGCCCATTATCATTATCTTTTGACGCATTCCGTGAGAATATGAAAGAATCGTATTGTTGAGCGAGTCGTAAATACCAAAGCGCTTGGCGTAGTCCTCGATAAACTCAGCTCTCCCCTCCTCCGGAGTGTCGTAAACATCCGCCATAAAATTAAGATACTCTATCCCGCTGAGCCTGAGAAAATGGTCGGGGCTGTCGGAAACATAGCCAAACTGGCTCTTAGCCTTTTTGGGCTCTTTCTGTATATCTATACCGTTTATGCTTATCGTGCCGCCCGTGGGCTTGATAACTCCGGTGATCGCTTTGATCGTTGTGGATTTACCCGCGCCGTTGTGACCGATAAATCCCGTGATCGCGCCGTCCTTAGCCGTGAACGAGATATCGTTCACAACCGTTTTGTCGCCATACTTTTTGGTATAGTTTTGAACGCTGATCAAGCAGACCGTCTCCTTTCATTTTTTGATAACTTATAATTTCAATCGGCGTTTTTCAGCATTTTATTTGCCCTTCCTACATAAATCAGGAACATAAAATATTCCGCCGCTTGGAGGATATTAGCCGCGACGCCGAACGGCATCGAAAGCTGTTCTCCGACCTCTTTGCCGAAGATCAATTCAAAAATACGCACGATGATCTCAAAGCCGATGGCGATATAAATTATTCTGAAAATAAAATTTCCTTTTTTGATCATATCCTGTCTTTCAAGGTGCTCCGCAATG
>JBGULZ010000224.1:0-6988 GCA_045116595.1 Ruminococcus sp.
TTTAACGGTTTTGGTGCAAATATGCTCTACTTTTTTGCTTTATTGTTTGTAGGCTCTATTTGTTACCCCAACATTTATTATAGAGCCTGATCGTTATGGAATACGTGGCATAAACACCTGCTCCGCCCCCTCAGTCGCTGCGCGACAGCTCCCCCATAACAAATGATGGGGGAGCCTTTAAATGTAAAGAAAAACGTGCTGCAAATAAAAAAAGAGTTGAGAATCAAAGGACTCTCAACTCTCAACTATTAACTCAAAAACTAATTCCTCTGTGCTCCGCAGCTCTCGCAGAATCTGCCGTTGTTGGTCGCTCCGCATTTGGGGCAAACCCAAGCTCCGCCCTGCTGGGGCTGTTGATTAAAGTTCTGCTGTCCGCCTTGTTGGGGCTGCTGACTGTAGCCCTGCTGTCCGTAACCCATATTATTGGGTCTGTCGGGCATCTGCTGCTGATTGAAATTCTGCTGACCGTAAGGCTGCTGCGGCTGCGGATTATAGCCCTGCTGACCGTAGGGCTGTTGAGGTTGATTGAAGCCCTGCTGACCGTAAGGCTGCTGGGGCTGTTGATTGTAACCCTGCTGACCGTAGGGCTGCTGCGGCTGCTGACTGTAATTCTGCTGTCCGTACTGCTGCGGCTGCTGATTATAATTCTGCTGTCCGTACTGCTGCGGCTGTTGATTATAACCCTGCTGTCCGTACTGCTGTTGGGGTTGCTGATTGAAGCCTTGCTGTCCGTACTGCTGCGGCTGCTGATTAAAATTCTGCTGACCGTAAGGCTGCTGCGGCTGATTATAGCCCTGCTGCGCAAACGCCGCGCCGCCCATAGCAGCACCCATATTATTGCCCATATTACCCATAGGCGCGCCGCCGTTCAGCGAATTGACGATCTCGTTAGCCTGCTGCTCGCAGCGCCTGAACTCCTCGTTATAGCGGCTCTCGGGTCTTTCGTCCGTGAGCTCAAACTCGATCTCGTTGAAATACGGAGAATTGACGTTTATGTAAATCGTGATCTCGTACTCGCAATCATATCTCGGCGGGTCGTATGACCTTCTGTGACCCTCTGAATCCTCGCGGAAGATCTCGCTCTTGTGCTCCTCTACCTCATAACGCGCGCTGCTCACCTGAGTGATATCGATGATATCGGCGTTTTCTGTTCTGTAGTCGCTCTTTCTGCTGACTATAAACTTGCCCTGTGAATCGTCGATATAGACCTTTGTATCGTTACCGAGCACGCGGTTGGCGTTGAAGTAGTTGAGGTTCTGCCTGTTTTGCTCACGGTACGCGAGCTGAGCCTTGATCTCTTCAAGGGTAGATTTTTTGCGTCCCGTAAAAAACGGAGAGAGCTTTCCCGCGCACTTGCTGCACATATTTCCGTCCTCGAGCTTTCTGTTGCCCAAAAGACCGATTTTTTCGCCGCAGATGTCGCAGTATTTCTTTTCAAAAAGTCCCATTAGTATCCTCCTTTTTGTTTATATGATTTAAGTATATGCTTATTTTTCGGGCTCTATCACGATGCCGCTGATAATTTTCTGAACAACAGGGTCGTTGATTTCGACTCCCTTATAATTGATGATCAGGGTGCCGTTATTGACCGTGCCGAAGAGGGAATTTTGACCCTCGCTGGGGTAGATCGCGAAGTACAGCTTGTCGCCGATCGTTACCGAATCGGTGCTATAGCCCATGCCCTTTGTGTCATTCAGGTTTTGAGCGCTTTTGAACAGATCCTCAGCCGAAATACTGTCGCAGCCGAACTGAATGTACGCGTCGCTGTTCTCAACATTTCCGTCGTCACCCTTGACATAGGTAATGAAGTCACCGCCCTCATCGGTCTTGACAGTCCAGCCTGTGGGCGCAGCGTCGCCTGAGATCCTGCCATGGACTATCGCCTTTACGGGTTTATTGTTCGAAGCTTCACCTTCCTTGGCCTGAGAGATCACGGTTTTACCATTGTCCTCCGGGTTGCTTGAGTTACATCCGCAGGCCGCCAAAGTCAGCGCAAAGCAAACGCAAAGCGCGATCGCAAAAATTCTTTTTATCATTTTCATTATCCTTCCTTTTTAAATCGGGTGCGGGCAGCGCCCGCCCAAAATCATTCACTATTCATTATTCATTATTCACTATTCGTTTCTCACGCCCAAGGGTTACTGCTTTCCGGAGCACGGATACCAACGAGCAAAAACTGCTCCCACAGGTACCACCTGCCATCCTTAGCAAGCCTCAGCAAGACCTCTCTGGGGCTGTCTGCTCCGCCCGAGCGGATAAACAGCTTGGCATAGCCCTGATTTTGGTACGAGTACGGGTTCTCGCTGACCGCGACCGTGTACGGCTGCGACGGCAGATAATCATTTTGCGGAACCGCGCCGTTAAAATACGACCTAGGAACATAGTCGTGATCCATAAAGCGATCCCTGATAAACTGCCGCTCATACGGGCTGAGAGTACTGGGACCCTTCAGGAACTCGAGCATTTGATAACACAACTCTTTGTCCTGAGGATAAAAGCACAGCGCCAGCACGGTCAGCGCCGCCGTGTCAAACGGATTTTGCAGAGCCGCCTGCGGCAGAGATTTGAATTCCTCAAGATTTTCGGGCAGACGTTCGAACACCACATCGACCGTCTTGTTCGACCCCGCGCTTTGAGATACGTTGTTTGTCTTATTTATATTATCAAAAAGCCCCATACCGTCACCTTCTTTACATATATAAATATTATACGATAAACACCGCAAAATTACAATAGCAATATTTAAATTAGTTTAGAGTTTAATGATAGTGATCAAGGGTGAGTTGGGGGTTGAAAAATCATAATTCCGCCCCCAAACTCGCCCCCAAAAAAATGGCTTATCTATGCGGTTTTTAAGCGTTTTTAGCAGTGTTGGGGGCGAAAAGTGGATGTTTTTAAACTTCTATGCGACATTTTAAAATTGATAGTAATATATAGATAAAGATAAAAGTTATAAATATGGAATTGGAAAACACGCCCCTTTGACCCCCAACGCCCCCATTTTTGCTAACTATTGGTAAACAAAAAGCCGCCCCGCTCCAAAAGGAGCGAAGCGACCGTTCATTTGTAAATACCCGTTTTAAGTCAAAAGCAATTAAACTCTTAACTCTAAACTCTAACTATTAGCCGAGCTCTGCGAAGTATTTGATTGTTCTAACCATCTGGCTGGTGTAGGAGTTCTCGTTATCATACCAAGAAACTACCTGAACCTCGTACAGATCGTCAGCAACCTTTGAAACCATTGTCTGAGTTGCATCAAAGAGTGAGCCGTATCTCATACCGATAACGTCGGAAGAAACGATGGGATCCTCATTGTAGCCGAAGGACTCGGAAGCCGCAGCCTTCATAGCAGCGTTGATGCCCTCTACGGTTACGTCTGTGCCCTTAACAACAGCTGTAAGGATAGTTGTAGAACCTGTAGGAACAGGAACACGCTGAGCAGAACCGATGAGCTTGCCGTCGAGCTCGGGGATAACAAGGCCGATAGCCTTAGCAGCGCCTGTTGAGTTAGGAACGATGTTGGCAGCGCCTGCTCTTGCTCTTCTGAGGTCGCCCTTTCTGTGAGGACCGTCAAGGATCATCTGGTCGCCTGTGTAAGCGTGGATAGTGCTCATGATACCGCTCTGGATGGGAGCATACTTGTTAAGAGTATCAGCCATGGGAGCGAGGCAGTTTGTTGTGCAGGAAGCAGCAGAAATGATCTTGTCATCAGCTGTGAGGACATTCTCGTTTACGCTGAATACAACTGTGGGAAGGTCTTTGCCTGCGGGAGCAGAGATAACTACCTTCTTAGCGCCTGCGTCGATGTGAGCCTGGCTCTTAGCCTTTGAGCAATAGAAGCCTGTGCACTCGAGAACTACGTCTACGCCGATCTCGCCCCAAGGGAGCTCTGCAGCGTTGGGCTTAGCGTAAATTGTGATCTCTTTGCCGTCAACGATGATAGAGTTCTCGCCTGCCTCAACAGTGTGGAGCTCCTCACCGATAGTACCGCAATAGCCCTTCTGAGCTGTGTCGTACTTAAGAAGGTTAGCGAGCATTTTGGGATCTGTAAGATCGTTGATAGCTACTACTTCGTAACCCTCTGCGCCGAACATCTGTCTGAAAGCAAGACGTCCGATACGGCCGAAACCGTTAATTGCAACTTTTACTGACATAATAAATTCCTCCTAAAATTATGTTATACCTATTATATTACATTTTTTTCATTTCTTCAATAGTTTATCGGTAATTTAAGCCCGATTTTTTGAAAAATTTTCTAAATTTGCTTTACAATTCCGCAAATTTGTGATTTTGCTTTAGCCATTAACGTTATATTGCAGTTTTTACAGACAAATTTCGATATTGTAATTATTTTTCGGCAAATCGTTTTGTTTCCGACTTGACATATTCTTGATTTTATTATAGAATTATTTTATGATTCGTTACTATGGAGTAATGGGTCTACAGGGGATAAACGGAGTTTTCCCTTGATATTCTTTTTATCAGACTCTTTAACAGAGCCGTTATATATAGATATTTTTTATCAGTTAATAACCGCACAGGTTTTTTATAAAAAATATTTAACTCTTAAAATTTAATATCTTATTAACGGCACCTTAAAGTTTTTGTGTTAGGAATTTAACTACGAATGAAAAAACTAAACTAAGGAGGTGTCAGTAAGAATGCAGTTACCAATTGTGATAATCTGCATCGTTGCTGCGTTGTTGGTCGGCGCCGCGATCGGTGTTTTCTTTGGTATACAGCTCCGTAAAAGCACTGCCGAAAAAGAAATAGGCAGCGCCGAGGAAGAAGCCAAGAAGATCGTATCGGATGCTATCAAAACTGCCGAAGCCAAAAAGAAAGAGATAATTCTTGAAGGCAAGGACGAGGTACACCGGTTCAGAACCGAAAGCGAAAAAGAAATTTCCGACCGACGCAAAGAAGTTCAGCGTCAGGAACGCCGAATTCAGCAAAAAGAAGAAACCCTTGACCGCAAGCTCGATAACGTCGAGAAAAAGGACGAAAAGGTCAACAAAAAGCTCAAAGAAGCTGACCAGAAGCTTGCGGAGGTCGAGACTCTTAAGAAGAGCCAGTTTGAAATGCTCGAGAAGATCTCCGGCTACACTGCCGAACAGGCTAAGAGCTACCTGCTGTCGCAGCTTGAGGACGAGCTTGCTCACGAAAAATCCGTCAAGATCATGGAGTATCAGGAGCAGCTCAAGGAAGAAGCCGATGACAAGGCTCGAAACATTATTTCTCTGTCTATCCAGCGCCTTGCCGCCGAGCAGGTCGCCGAGGCTACTATCTCGGTAGTGCCGCTGCCCAGTGACGAGATGAAGGGCAGAATCATCGGACGCGAGGGAAGAAACATCAGGGCTATAGAGACCCTTACGGGCGTAGACCTGATCATTGACGACACACCGGAGGCGATCACACTTTCGTGCTTCGAGCCGGTAAGACGCGAGGTCGCACGCATTGCGCTCGAAAGACTTATTTCTGACGGACGTATCCATCCCGCAAGAATTGAAGAAACTGTCGAAAAAGCGAGACGCGAGGTCGACGCGACTATCAAGAAGGAAGGCGAACGCGCCGTTCTTGAGGTCGGTATCCACAACATCCACCCCGAGCTTGTTAAGATGCTCGGAAGGCTGCGTTACCGTACCAGCTATGGTCAGAACGTACTTAACCACTCTATTGAGGTCGCTTATCTTGCCGGTACTATGGCAAGTGAGCTCGGTATCGATCCCACACTCGCAAAACGCGCGGGTCTTTTGCACGACATCGGTAAGGCTATCGACCACGAGGTCGAGGGCACACATATCCAGATCGGCGTAGACCTCGCCAGAAAATATAAAGAAAGCGACGCAGTTATCCACGCTATCCACGCGCACCACGGCGACGTTGAGGCTAAGACGATAGTTGCCTGTCTTGTTCAGGCTGCCGACGCATTGTCCGCTGCACGTCCGGGCGCAAGACGCGAAAATGTTGAGAACTACATCAAGCGCCTGCAGAAGCTCGAGGAAGTCGCTTCATCCTTCAACGGTGTTGACCGCTCGTTCGCTATCCAGGCGGGTAGAGAAGTAAGAGTTATGGTCAAGCCCGAAGTCGTAAACGATGAGAGAATGGTTCCCCTCGCCAGAGAGATTTGTAAGAAGATCGAGGAGGACGTTGAGTATCCCGGCCAGATCAAGGTCAACATTATTCGCGAAAGCCGCGCCGCGGAATTCGCAAAATAAAAACGTAACGTTTTATCCAACGCGCCTTTGGAAAAGTCGGTTGAAAACTTTACCGCGGACTGACGGCGCATCAAAAGTTCGGTGTGACATCACAAATTTACACATAATTCAAATAGAGTTAAAACGCAAAAACAGCGCTTCCGTTTTTCGGAAGCGCTTATTTTTTTGATATGAGTAAAGAGCGTGTATCGCACGCCCGCGGGTCGTCCGTAGCCGGACGGCAACCCTTTTGTCACTTCGTGACATTTCCCCTGACAGGGGAATTTCAGAGACCGACCCCTACTAATGAAATCGTTAAGGTTTCCACTGATTACATTAAAACAAATTCTTCTTTTATGCAGCAGAAACAAACATGGCAGGAATAAGTACAAGAAATAATATGAGTATATACCGCAATACAATATATCCCGCTATAAAGCCCAATGCCTTCAAAACAGCAATAATCGGGGCTGACCAGTCGTTATAGCCGCAATACGGGTCTTTACGGTGACGGATGACGTGAACAGCCAATACGGTCGGCGGTATCAACATAAGAATTTCGGCGACCATATCAGCAATGAAAACGCAGTGTGCCGGAAACGGATACAGCCAGCCAAACTCTTTTTCATAATCTGTATTAAGCACATAAACCAGATTCGCGATATCAAAAAACAGCATTGCTGCAATCACAAAAAGCTTGTATGCGTGGCATTTTAGAAAATCCGATTTTTTCATATTATCACCTGAACTTTTTTCTGCCTATATTTGTATTATATCGCATAATACATTAGATA
>JBGULZ010000225.1:0-4956 GCA_045116595.1 Ruminococcus sp.
TTCGTATTCAACGACGAGCTCTATATTATGGACTTTGACAACACCATTTACAGCGAGCTTTTGGCTATTCAGGGAATTCTCACGCAGTTGGCAACAAACACCGGCAAGCCCAGCGAATACCTCGCTTATATGTACAACACTATGCGCCATCAGCAGAGCGTATGGAAGATGGACAACAAAACAGGCAAGTTCATCAAGAGCGAAGGCTTTGCAAAGGCGGCAAATAACCCCTGCACAGAATATCTCTGGAGAACAGCGGTTTATGACAACGAGCTCTATCTCACAACTATGGACTCCGCTACTATCTATAATTACATCACACGCTTTACAAACGGCAGTTTCTTTACAATGACTCCCGAGGAGCGCAGCGATATGCTCAACTATATCCAAAAGCTCATTGACGACGTAAAGAAGAGCACCGATGACGAAAAGGTTGAAGACGGTGCCGAGCAGCTCGGCGCTATAGCTGACGATATGGTAGGCGATCTTGAAAATATGGAGCTCAACGCCGATAACGCCGAGGATTATCTTGACGATTACAGCGGCATAAAAGAGAAGCTCTTTGAGCTTGTCGGCGAGCTTCAGGATAAACTCGATGAAGCAAAGGACGGCGACACCGACGCTCAGATCAAGGCATATTTTGACACTATCGTAAGCAAGATCTTTACCCTTTATAACGGCATCGACTGGAAGGGTATCCAAATGTACGCCTGGATCTCCGCGGAAGTCGGCAAAGACACATGGGGCTTTGAGATGTACAAGACTGCCGACGGCGAGAACTATGTTCCCGTTACCGTAGACGGCTTCGGCGACAAGTACAACTACGGCGGAAGAACACTTATCCCGACCGACAAGGGACTGTATATCGGCACATCAAACCCGTTCTACGGCGCTCAGCTCTGGCTCCTTACAAATAAGAAAGACGAGCCCACAGAGCCCACAGATGATCCTACGCCCACTGTTGAGCCCACTACCGAGCCCGGCGGCGAGGTGATTTACGGCGATGTGAACGGCGACGGTATCGTTGATATTTTGGATTCTATTATGATCCAGAAATACACCTCGGGCAAGATGGAATTTACTCCCGAGCAGATCGCCGCGGCAGATTATAACCGCGACGGAAACGTAGATATCCTCGACGCTTCTGCTATCCAGAGGGATTCCGCAAGCAGTTAAGCTTATGTAAATCCACATAACTAAACCGATAAAGCCTTCCCAAGCGCGTCAGCGTTAGGGGAGGCTTTTCTTAATATTTTTAAATTCCGCACTTTTCCTCTTGCAAATATCGAACATATGTGCTATAATATTGATATCATACAAAAAGGCGGTGATCAAGTGGAAAAGCAGTACGCGGCAATAGACCTAAAATCCTTTTACGCGTCGGTCGAGTGCGTCGACCGGGGGCTTGATCCGCTCGACGCCTTTCTTGTAGTGGCGGATAAGACCCGCACCGAAAAGACTATCTGCCTTGCGGTCTCGCCGCCGCTAAAGGCTTACGGGATTTCGGGCAGGGCGCGTTTGTTTGAGGTGGTGGAGGGCGTCAAAAAGGTAAACGCCATGCGCAAGAACAAGCTCAAAAACCGCCGTTTCAGCGGCGCGAGCAGCTTTGCAAGCCAAGTTGACCGCGACCCCGCGCTCAAAGTCGACTACATCACAGCGCCGCCGCGGATGGCGCGCTATATTCAGATGAGCACAGAGATATATAAGATATACCTTGAATTTGTAGCGCCCGAGGATATCCACGTCTATTCGGTGGACGAGGTCTTTATCGACCTTACCAACTACCTGCGCGCGAACAAAATGACCGCCGCTCAGCTATGTGAGAAGATGGTAAGGACGGTCTTTGAGCGCACGGGTATCACTGCCACAGCGGGTATCGGCACAAATATGTACCTTGCGAAAATCGCGATGGATATAGTGGCAAAGCATATCGAGGCGGACTCAAACGGCGTGCGTATCGCTCAGCTTGACGAGCGCGGCTACCGCCTTAGCCTTTGGGATCACCGCCCGATCACCGACTTTTGGCGTATCGGCAGGGGAATATCAAACCGCCTCGCCCAAAACGGTATGTTCACTATGGGCGACGTAGCGCGGTGCTCGGTTTATAACGAGGAGCTGCTCTACAAGCTGTTCGGCAAAAACGCTGAGCTGCTGATCGACCACGCGTGGGGAGTAGAGCCGTGTACTATCGCCGAGGTCAAAAATTATACCCCCGAAAACACCTCACTCAGCCGCGGACAGGTGCTCTCGACCCCGTATGATTACGACAAGGCGCTGCTTATCATCCGCGAGATGTCCGAGCTTTTGGCTCTCGATTTGGTAAAAAAGGGGCTTTGCTGCGACCAGATAGTGCTGACCGTCGGCTACGATATAGCGAATATTTCTAAAAAGGAAAAATACAGAGGTGAGCTTGAGGTGGATTACTACGGGCGGATAGCCCCAAAACGCGCTCACGGCTCAATAAACCTCGGCGGCTTTACCTCGTCCTCGCTGCGCATCGTAAAAGCCGCCTCGGAGCTGTTTGAGCGTATCGTCAGTAAAAAGCTGCTCGTGCGCAGGATGTACGTCGTCGCGAACCACACGCGCGAGGAGTGCGAGTATAAAGCTCAGCCAAAGCAGCTCAGCCTGTTTTCGGGCGAAGAAAGCTCAGGCAACAGTGAAGAAAAGACTATCCAGACCACGGTGCTCAAGTTGCAGCGCAGGTTCGGCAAAAACGCGGTAATAAAGGGGATGAACCTCCGCGAGGGCGGTACGACCATCGAGCGCAATAAAACAATAGGAGGTCACAGGGCGTGAACAGCGAATATTATGATATAATCAACATAGATAAGCCGTTTTCGGTCAGGCACGCGAAAATGCCCATGAGCGACCGCGCCGCGCAATTCGCGCCGTTCGCGGCTCTTACGGGCTTTGACTCAAAAATCAGCGAGGCGTCAAGGATTTCCGCTGAAGAGCCCGAGCCCGCTGAAACGGAATTTGAATATCTGAACGATAACTAAACAAAACGTGAGCCGGACATTGCGCCGGCTCTTTTGTATTTCACTATTCCGATTTTGCTTCATATTATGTAACGAGCAAGGCTCATATAAACGAAAGGAGAATAGGATTGAAAAAATTATCGGAAATGATCGAAGAAACCTACGGGCTTCCTATGCTGCCTAAGGAAAAATCATACGCTATGTCGTACGTTCCTTTTCAGCCGGAAAACAGCGAGGTTTATTCTGCCGATCAGGGATTTTCTCAGGGAACGATGTTTCCCGGGCTGAACAAGCCGTTTTATATCGGAATGTGCGGTGAAAAAAATGACTGACAGAGAAATGCTGCTCAAAAAAATATCGACCTATCAGTTCGCGTCGCTTGATCTACAGCTTTATCTCGACACCCATCCCGACGACGAGGGCGCGATCGGTAAGATGAATATGTTCAGGGAAAAGGCGGCTCCGCTAATCAAGGAGTACGAAAAGAAATACGGTCCGCTCAAAAAGAGAGAGACCGAAGCTAACAACTGGAGCTGGATAAAAGCTCCGTGGCCTTGGGAAAGCGAGGAGGACTGCTGATGTTTGTTTATGAAAAAAAGCTGCAATATCCCGTTAATATAAAAAACACCAACCCGAAGCTCGCGAAAATAATCATCACCCAATACGGCGGTGCATATTGCAATAGGTTATAATGATTAAATATAGTAAATGATTTGTATTGATGATGAGGCACGGTCAAATATGATTTTTTCAATGAATGAGCGGAGAATTACGTTTTTTTCTTCCTCGGATATGTTGCTCGTTTTTAGCAAAGGTATGATATCTTGTTTCTGTGAAATAAGGGTGTTTATTAACTCATTTTGTCGGTCGCTGCTTTTTAGTTCATTTATAGAATTATAATACTCACTTAAAATTTCATCAGTTTGAGCTTTTGCCGCCTTTAGTTCTTCAATGGTGTAAACGCCATTTTCGTAGGCTTCACGGATCCGGTTAAACTTGTTTTGTTCTTTATTTATTAACGCTCTGATTTCGGGTTCTGTCTGCTCGTTCCTTTGCTTATGCGGAGCTTTAACATTAAGATTAATTGTACCGGTCTTGAACGCAACCTCTATTGCACTGATAACCATTTCATTTATTTTTTTGATACTGATATAATGGGATTCCTTGCATTTGCCGTGAATATAGCTAACGCATTGAATACCTACGCCCTTTTGCGACATTGATAGTGTGGATCCGCAGCTTGAACATTTGACAAGCCCGTGAAGCATAAACGGCTGAAAGGCTTGTTTGCGGACGTGGGGGAGGTATGTACGCTTTTGTTCGGCAAGGCGGAGCTGTACCTTACTGAATGTCTCCTCGTCGATTATGGGTTCGTGAGCGCCGTCTACGATCATAATGTCAGGATCGTCATAGTCGCGGCGTGTCCTGCGCTTGGGGTTCCAACGTATTTTACCGATATAAACAGGGTTATACAATATGTACTCGACTGTTCTATTCTCCCAAAGGTTTCCGCGCGTTGTCGGGATTTTGCGGTCGTTGAGTTGACGCGCGATTTGAATTATCGGGATCCCGTTTAGATAGTCATCGAAGATCTGCCTGACGATCGGCGCGGTTCGGGGGTTGATGACGTACCGTTTATTCTCGATGTTGTATCCGAAAGAGGGGATCGATACCGCTCCGCCGCGCTCAACGCGTTCGGTCATACCGCGCTTGACTTCTCCTGAAAGTCGAATTGAGTAGTATTCGTCAGACCATTCGATTATTCGCTCAATCAGTGAACCGAAAACGCCGTCGATGATGGGTTCAGATACACTGATTACCTCAACATCATTCTTGCGCAGCATAGATTTGTAGAAGATACTCTCCTCTTGGTTCCTGGCAAATCGCGAAAACTTCCAGAGCAGAACCGCGCAGAACGGCGCGGGCTTTTGCTTTGCCGTCGCGATCATCCGATTAAACTCGGGGCGCTTATCGGCAT
>JBGULZ010000226.1:0-2116 GCA_045116595.1 Ruminococcus sp.
CTGTTTTAATTCGGATAGAAGCGACCGTTAATTTTCCGTTCTTAACATTCAATTTAAAAAGGGAACAGCAAACGCCGTTCCCTTAGATGTAAAATTTAGTTAGCTCTTGTTACCTTACCTGAACGCAAGCAACGGGTGCAAGCATATACACGCTTGGGCGAACCGTTAACGATAGCTTTAACACGCTGTACGTTGGGCTTCCAGGTTCTGTTTGAACGTCTGTGTGAGTGAGAAACCTTGATGCCGAACTTTACATCCTTACCGCAGAATTCACATTTTGCCATGCGTCTGCACCTCCTTAATCAAATCGAATTCTATTCCTAACTTTGTTATCATACCAGAAAACGGGAAAAAATGCAAGTGTTTTTTAAAATTTTTTAACCTGTTTTAAATACTTGTAATTTTTGTTAAAGTATTGTATAATTTAATATGTATATTTGTGTTTATTAAATTGGGAGGATAAAAATGCTTCAACAATTATTTAGCGGCAGAGCTTCCGTCGAAATGATCATAGCCCAGATCCTGGCGGTCTTGGTTATCATATTCCTCGTACTGCCTTTCCACGAGTGGGCTCACGCCTTTACGGCGTCCTGCTTGGGCGACAAGGGAATAAAAGAGAGGGGAAGGCTTTCGCTCAATCCTCTCAGCCATATAGACCCCATAGGCGCGATTTGTATGATCCTGTTCGGCTTCGGCTGGGCAAAGCCCGTTCCCATTGATTCGCGCAATTTCAAGCACCCCAAGTTAGGTATGGCTATCACCGCCCTTATGGGCCCCGTAGCAAACCTTGTGGCGGGTTTTGTCGGACTTTTGATTTACAACGCGCTGTTCTGTTTTGCGAAGGATTTTATGGCGACCAACGTTGTGGGAGGCTTTTTAGAGGTTTTCCTCAGCTTTTATATTCTTGTTAATGTAAACCTCGCGGTATTCAATCTCTTGCCGATCCCGCCGCTTGACGGCTCAAAGATCCTCTTTGCGTTTTTGCCCGACAGAGCGGTCGAGTTCTGCTACAGATACCAGATGTTTTTCTTCCTTGGACTTTTCGCGATGATCTCCTTCGGACCGTTAAGAGGAATACTGAGCTACCTGTCAAGCGCTCTGCTTCAGGGTATGTCGTGGCTTGCAATGCTTCCGTTTAAGTCGTTTATGTAGCCGGAGGACGTATGGAGACAGCGTTACAGTACAAGCTGCCCGTATTTGAGGGGCCGCTTGATCTGCTATTGACCTTGATTTCTAAAAATAAAATAGACATTTACGATATTCAGATTTCCGACCTGCTCGACCAGTATATGGAGCAGATAAACCAAATGCAGGAAAACCAGATGGATATCGCCTCGGAGTTTTTGACAATGGCGTCGCGCCTTGTGTATATCAAGTCGGTGATGCTGCTGCCCAAGTACGAGGAAGAGGCGGAGGAGCTCAAAAAGGAACTTTCCGGCCAGCTGCTTGAATACGCTGTTTGCCGTGAGATCGCCGCAAAGCTCGGCGTGATCTATGACTTTGACACGTTTTTCAGAGCGCCGTCGCCCGTTGAGTTTGACCTGACCTACAACCGCACCCACCCGAGCACCGATATCGCAAAGGCGTATGTCAGCGCGGTCGGCAGGGGAAAAAGCAAGCTCCCGCCGCCGGAACAGGCGTTTTCGGGCATAGTGGCGCACAAGATCGTTTCGGTAAACGGAAAGATCATTCACCTTATGCGCAGGCTCCGCCACGGAAAAAAGCTGGAGTATCACGAGATTTTTGAAGCGTGCGAGGGCAAAAGCGAGCTTGTAGCGACCTTCCTCGCGACCCTTGAGCTTGTTAAGGGCAAGCGTATCCGCATTGAAGGAAGCGGCGAAAACGCCGTTGTAAGAATGATTGAGGACTAATATGGAAGAAATTAACATATCCGCCGCGATAGAGGCAATACTCTTTTCAAGCGGTGACTCGGTAGAAAAATCAAGAATTGCCCAGACGCTTGAGATCACCGAAAAGCAGGTCGATGAGACCGTGGACAAGCTGATCGATGATTACAGCGCCCAAAACCGGGGCATAACAATAATAAAGCTCGATTCCGCTTACCAGATGACGGCGGTCAAGGACTACGCGCCGCAGATTCGCACGGTCATGGACT
>JBGULZ010000227.1:0-13833 GCA_045116595.1 Ruminococcus sp.
TAATATCGATCTTTCCGTCGTCATTGATATCGCCCTGAGCCGCAAGATGCTTTGCGACAGCTTTAATAACAAATGTTCCGGCGTAATCATCTTCGTTGTTTTCCTTGTACCAGTCGACCAGATCTGTTATCTGACCGTTTGCCGTAACATAGCTTTGGTCTCTCTGCGCCTGATGCTTAAAGGTGAACTGACCCGATGACGTCAGCCATTCGCAAACGCCTATCTGCGGCAGCTCTCCTTGCTTTGTAGAGCCTATCTTAACGGCGATACTGCCCTCATCGTCGGGGATCCTGAAATCATTGATATCCGCGCAGATATAGCCGGGATAATCAATTGTTCCTTTGTACAGCTCGACCCAGTTGCTTTGATCGCTGTCGGGAGTATCGTCAACATCGGGAACATAATAGATCGTGTAGTCGGAGCTGACGGAGTAGCTTTCAAATACCACCTTGTCAACGGTGTTGTAATGACCGTCAAACTCAAAGCTCTGAAAAGCGGTGAGCTCGGGTTCTTTTACATAGTCTTGGTCAAATTCCCATGTAGCGCCGAAGATCTCGTTTTGCAAAAGCTTTTTCTTATCGGTGATCTTCTCGGTCTTCAAAATCTGGTAAGTGGGCTTGAACTTTTTAGAATCAAAAATATTCCTGTCGTAGTAGGATATCCAAAAATATCCGTTATTGCCCCAGTCGTCGCCCCAGCTGTTTTTGATCAGCCAAGCGCCGTCGCCCTCGGGAGTGTCAATAAAATTCGAGGCGGAAAAGTTGTCGTCCCATCCGACGAGCTCGACCGCGTGACCGGTGGTGGTTCCTATGTAATCCCGCGGAACATAGTAGGCAAAAGTTTTTTCATTATACTTTGTGGTTGCGTGCGAATAATAGGTGCTTATACCGCCGCTTTCCATGATCGCTCTCTTGATCGAGTCCGGATCATCGCGGAACAAAAACTTGATAGCGGTAACACCGTAATCAGTCATATCCGTGGGGATATCATCCGCGGTGTAATCGTAAATGTTTAGGTCGGGCAGCTTTGAATCAAGAACAGGACCTTGCCACGATGTAAAGTAACCGGGCATTATTTTCGCTCTGCCGTATTCGTTAGGCTCGCGTACCCAGCCCTCGCCGTCGGAGCGCTGCGTGCCCCAGAGGTTGGCGTGAGCTACCGACATATCTTCCGTGTACAGGTCGTTTTTGAGCAGGAACGACTCATAAGTGCCGAGCGCTCCGTAAACCCAGCAGTCATTATAGTGCTGGTCTTTAACAGGGGAAACATATCCCTGCTCGACCGAGCTGTATCTTGCCGGAAGATCGGATGAGCCCAAGGCAATGTCGCTCTTTGCCGAATTTTTTATTGCCCGCGGGGTCACAACGGTTTCGTTTTCATCAACGACAGCCGCCGACGCGGATATACCAAAAGCCGAGATCAGCAGCGTGCACGCGGCAGCGGCAGAGATCGCTTTGGTAAGTGTTCTTTTTTTCTTCATTACAATACCTCATAAAGAATGTGTAATATATTACCCCTTATTATATCAAACAAATGAGACGATGTAAAGAATAAAAAAGCCCAAAAGGCAAAGAATAATTTTACAAAAACGGAAAGGACTGAACGTATGTACCTCAGAACCGACCTTGCCGTAGAGGCAAGGGAGCTCGCGGGCGGCAAGGTGAGCGGAGTCGACTACAAAACATACAGCGAGAGCGGGCTTAAGATCTCACGCCTGACGGTCAAAACCGACAGGGCAAAGCAGATACTCGGCAAGGATATGGGAACATATATCACAATAGCGCTGCCGTCGCTTACGGACAATTTTTCATCAACGGACAAACGGCTCGCGGCTATCGGCACAGAGATACGCAGGCTTTTGCCGGTCAACGGGTTGATTCTTGTAGCCGGCTTGGGCAACGAGGAGATAACCCCCGACTCATTAGGCCCCAAAACCGCGCTCAAGGTGCTTGCGACGCGCCATATCCATGGCGAGCTCGCGCGCGCGTCGGGGCTCGACAGGCTCAGACCCGTGGCGGTTATGAACACGGGAGTCACCGGACAGACAGGCATAGAAACGGGCGAGTACATCCTCAGCGTCGTAAAGCGGATAAGACCAAACGCCGTCGTAGCGATCGACGCGCTCGCCTCGCGCAGGCTCGAAAGGCTCGGCACGACTCTGCAAATCAGCGACGCGGGCATATCACCGGGCGCGGGGGTCGGCAACCACCGCACAAAAATAAACAGCGAGACTATCGGCGTTCCGGTCATCTCAATAGGCGTGCCGACGGTCGTAGACGTCAGGACCTTGGCGGGCGACTTGCTCGCGGATACGGGGGAGAGCGCTGACGATCTGCCGGCGCTCACCAAGGAAATGGTCGTTATCCCGCGCGAGATCGACCTGCTGACCGAGCGTGCGTCGCGGCTTTTGGGATTCGCCCTCAACGCCGCTCTCCAAGACCGCTTTGAGCTCAGCGAGCTTGTTGAGCTGATGTAATATTTACCGCCGGAAAGCGCATATATATGCTTGGGTGGTAATGTGAAAATCAAAGGAAAACTGCTTAAATTCTTAAAAACCGCAACGGCGTTCGCGCTTATAATTATAGCGGCGTTTTGCGTTATCCGCCGTCTGCCCGAGTGCTTTGACCCCAAAAACGGAGTGCTCGCGGCGGCTGCTTTTACGCTGACTGACGGCGTTTATCCCGTGCAGACCGGAACCGAGCCCGAAACTGCGGAGCAGACCACGGATACTAAGCCGCGGGAAACGGCGCGAGCCGAAGCGGCGCCTTCTCCGTCAAATAAAAAGCGCGACAAATCGGGCTACTACGACAGCCTTGCGCCCCATCCGGGCGAGGAAAAGCTCGACATCGCCGAAAAGCAGATCGGCTTTGACGGCACGGCGGTGGGGGACTGCTGCGTAAAAAACAAAACCGGGCTCGATTTTGACTTTGAAAGCTTGCTCAATAAGCCGCTGACCTTCAAGACCGAGAAAAATTCAAAACAGCCGCAGGTGCTGATCTACCACACCCACACGACCGAGGCGTACCTTGACGAGAGCGTCGATTATTTTTACGAGAGCTACTATTCGCGCACTCAAAACACGGATTTCAGCGTTGTCGCCGTGGGCGATAAAATCGCCGCCGCTCTTGAAAAAAACGGCATAAAAACCCTGCACGATACCACCGTCCACGATTCCTCATACAACGGTTCATATGACCGCAGCGCGCAGACTGTGCAGGCAGATATGAGCGAGAACAGCTCCATCAAGGTGGCGCTCGATATCCACCGCGACGCCTTGGGAACCGAGGAGCGAAAGGTCAAGCCCGTCTTTGAGTACAACGGCAGGCAGGCGGCACAGATTATGGTGCTCTCGGGCTGCGATTATTACGGGGAGAGGGATTTTGACAACTGGCAGAACAACCTCAGCTTCGCGCTTAAAATCCAGAACACCGCGGAGGAGCTCTACCCGGGGATGACCCGCCCGTTAAGCTTTGATTTCTTCGCCTACAACGAGTATATCTGCGACGGCTCGCTGCTGATAGAAGTCGGCTCGGACGCTAACTCCATCGACGAGGCGGAGTACACGGGAGAGCTGCTCGGGACCGTGTTGGCAAAGGTGCTGGGCAAACAGTAAAACAGTACATAAACATAGTCCTTAACAAATAAAAATTTGGCTTGCAATAACAGACTGCTTTTGGTATAATATCTATATATGCTTATCATTTGAATAACCACCGCAATTTATCGTGAGGTATTGATATGAAGTATAAAAAACTGATACCGAGGGCGGCTGCCGTTTTATTGGGCGTTATGCTCATCGCATTCGGAACGTTCGGAGTGTTGGCGGATAATGACGACCAATCGTCGGCAAATCCCGAGTCCTCCCAGAGCGAGCAGGTCGACCCCGTTACCGAGGCTCCACAGCCCGAGACCGTAGAACCTCAGACTGAGCCTCAGCCCGAAACCGAGGCTCCTCAGCCCGAGACCGAGGCTCCGCAGCCTGTGACCGAAAAGCCCGAGGAACCCAAGACCGAGCACGTAGAGCCCAAAACAGAATACGAAGAACCGTATTATTACATAAACAACGGCGGTGATTCAAACACCGACGCAACACAGCTTTTGAACGCGCCCACCGTACCAAAAACGGTAAGTAAAAAGACATATTCGACCAACTACGCGTTCGGCGTTGCGTCTTGGATCTGCGCGGGCATCGGGATCGTCGTGATCTTAGCGGTCGCCATCAGCACCAAGGCAAGCGGCAGAAAAAACGGGGGAATGTATGACCGGTTCCCAAATAGGTAACGTCACGTTCAAATCCCGCGCGCTGCTCGCTCCCATGGCGGGAATAAGCGACAGAGCCTACCGCGAGCTGTGCGTCAGCTACGGCGCGGGCTACTGCGTGAGCGAGATGGTCAGCTCAAAGGCGCTCTCCTTTAAGGACAAAAAGAGTGAGGAGCTGATGATGACGTCAAGCGAGGAGCGCCCGTGCGGGATACAGATCTTCGGTGACGAGCCCTCAACAATGGCGGACGCGGCGCTGTCGGCCATGAAGCACGACCCGGATATCATCGACATCAATATGGGCTGTCCCGCTCCCAAAATCAGCGGAAGCGGCAGCGGCTGCGCGCTGATGAAGACCCCAAGGCTCTGCGGAGAGATAACCGAGGCGGTAGTAAAGGTCAGCCCCGTGCCCGTAACGGTAAAGATACGCAAGGGCTGGGATGACGAGAATATCAACGCGCTCGAGGTAGCCAAGATCTGCGAGCAGGCAGGCGCTTCGGCAGTCACCATCCACGGCAGAACGCGCAGGCAGTATTACAAGCCGCCCGTAGATTACGACATCATCCGCCTGTTAAAGCGGGAGCTCGATATCCCGGTAATCGCGAACGGCGACATCGACTTCGCCCAAAAAGCAAAGCAGGTTTTAGAATATACAGGCGCCGATTTTGTAATGGTCGGCAGGGCGAGCATGGGGAACCCGTGGATATTTTCACAGATAAATTCCTACCTTGACGACCCGCAAAAGCCGCTTTATTTCCCATCCTTGGAAGAAAAGCTCTCCGTTATGTGCACTCACATAGAAAAGATGGTAGAGTACAAGGGCGAGTACATAGCGCTAAGACAGGCGCGAAAGCTTGTGATGGGCTATTTTAAGGGGATAAAGGGAGCCGCGTCTCTCAGGAACGAGGCAGGAAAAATCGAAACCTTAGACGATTTATACGCGTTAAAACAAAAGGCGTTAAAAATATAAACAATCAATCAAAAATAAAGGGGAAGTTAAAAATGAGTGAATTAACAAACATCAAGGCTCTTGAGTATCTTATGGAGTACGATCCCGCCGTCGGCAACGCAATGAACGACGAGCTTAAAAGACAGAGAAGAAACCTTGAGCTCATCGCGAGCGAGAACATCGTAACACCCGCCGTTATGGCGGCAATGGGCAGCCACCTCACAAACAAGTACGCCGAGGGTTACCCCGGAAAGCGCTACTACGGCGGCTGCGAGTGCGTAGACGTTGTAGAGGAGATCGCGCGTCAGCGCGCCTGCGAGCTTTTCGGAGCAGATCACGCAAACGTTCAGCCCCACTCGGGCGCACAGGCTAACACAGCCGTTTATTTCGCAATGCTCGAGCCCGGCGACACCGTAATGGGTATGAACCTCAACGAGGGCGGACACCTTACACACGGCTCGCCCGTAAATATCTCGGGTAAATACTTCAACTTCGTTCCCTACGGAGTAGACAGCGAGACGCACCGCATCGACTACGACAAGGTGCTCGAGATCGCCAAGGACTGCAAGCCCAAGATGATCGTAGCCGGCGCTTCGGCATACCCGAGGATCATCGATTTTGCAAAGCTCAGAGAGATCGCAGACGAGGTCGGCGCTTATCTTATGGTAGATATGGCTCACATCGCGGGTCTTGTAGCGGCAGGAGTTCATCCCAACCCCGTGCCTTACTGCGAGTTTGTTACAACAACAACACATAAAACCCTCCGCGGACCCAGAGGCGGTCTTATCCTCTGCCGCGAGGAGTTCGCAAAGCAGATCGACAAGGCTATTTTCCCCGGCACACAGGGCGGTCCGCTTATGCACACCATCGCCGCAAAGGCAGTTTGCTTCGGCGAGGCGCTCAAGCCCGAGTTCAAGGAGTACGGCGCAAAGATAGTCTCCAACTGTAAGGCGCTTGCCGACGGACTCACAAAGCGCGGCGTAAAGCTCGTTTCGGGCGGTACTGACAACCACGTAATGCTGCTTGACCTGCGCGACACAGGCGTTACCGGCAAGGAGCTCGAGGCGCGTCTTGACGACTGCTACATCACCGTAAACAAGAACACCATCCCCGGCGAGCCGCTCTCTCCGTTTGTCACCAGCGGCGTAAGGATCGGCACAGCCGCCGTTACAACACGCGGACTCAACGAGGAGGATATGGACCTTATCGCCGAGTACATCACCCTTGTTCTCAACGATTACGAGAACAACAAGGAAAAGGTAAGAGCCGGCGTAGAGGCTATCTGCAAAAAATATCCATTGTATGAATAAGCTAAATTCGCCTGACGGCGAGTGAAATTTGCCATTGGCAAGCTAAATTGCGGCTTGCGCCGCAGCTAAATGTGACTTCGTCACGCTAAAATGATAATTTGGGCTGACCTTTTTTGGTCAGCCTGTTTAGTATTAAAAGGTGATATTATGAACAAACCTTTGGCAGACAGATTAAGACCGGCTTCTATCGACGATATAATCGGTCAGCGGCATTTATTGTCCGAGGGCAAGCCGCTGCGCAGAATCATCGAGAGCGGCGAGATACCCAACCTGATTTTTTACGGCCCGTCGGGAGTGGGCAAGACCACCCTCGCGACCTACATAGCCAACAAAACCAACAAAACACTTAAAAAACTGAACGGCACGACCGCCTCGACCGCCGATATTAAGGCGATAGTGTCGCAGCTTGGAACCTTTGAGGGCTTAAACGGCATCCTGCTCTACCTCGACGAGATACAGTACTTCAACAAAAAGCAGCAGCAGACCCTGCTCGAGTACATCGAGAACGGCAGCATAACCCTAATAGCCTCAACCACCGAGAACCCGTATTTTTACGTGTACAACGCGATCTTGAGCCGCTGCACCGTGTTCGAGTTCAAGTCGGTAGAGCCCGAAGAAGTCGAAAAGGCGCTTGACCGCGCCGCCGGACTGCTCGGCGAGGAGCAGGGTACAGAGATAAAGCTCGACCCCGCGGCGGCTAAAAAAATCGCTTCCGGCTGCGGCGGAGACGTCCGCAAGGCGCTCAACGCGCTCGAGCTCTCGGCGCTCGCGGCTGATGAAAAAGACGGGGTAAAAACCATCACGGCTGAGATCGCCTCACAGCTCGTTCAAAAAAGCTCTATGCGCTACGACAAGGACGGCGATGAGCACTACGACATCGTCTCGGCTTACCAAAAAAGTATGCGCGGCTCAGACCCCGACGCGGCTCTGCACTACCTTGCGAGGCTGCTCGAGGCGGGCGACCTGCCGAGCGCCTGCCGCAGGCTTATGGTCTGCGCCTGCGAGGACGTAGGGCTTGCGTATCCGCAGCTGATACCCATAGTAAAATCCTGCGTTGATATCGCCCAGGCAGTAGGACTGCCCGAGGCGAGGATACCGCTCGCGGACGCGGTGGTGATGGTCTGCAACGCGCCCAAGTCAAATTCAGCGTATATCGCGATAGACACCGCGCTTTCGGACGTCAGGGCAGGCAATTCGGGCCCCGTTCCGCGTCAGCTCCAGAACAAGCATTTTGACGGCGAGGACAACCAAAACAAAGGTCAGTTCTATATTTATCCGCACGATTATCCCAACCACTACACCTATCAGCAATACCTGCCCGACGCGATAAAGGACAGGCATTATTACGAGTTCGGCGACAACAAAAACGAGCAGGCGTTCAAGGCGTATTGGCAGGGGATAAAGACTGAAAAATGTAAATTTAAAACTTAATATTTAAAAATATACGGGCGTTCCGCTCTGGATCATATTAGCTGTCATCCTTAATTTGGAATGACAGCTTTTCCTTTTTGTGAATGATTAAACTCTAAACTCTAAACTCTAAACTCTAAACTGTGTTTGTGTATTTCTCACAAAAATCAACCTGTTTTTTTGTGAGGCAAAAAAATAAATAATTCGTTTTTGGAAATATTAAAAAACCATTTATGTTAAACTAATAATGTACAATGCGGAAAAATAGTTTTTCGCAAGATTCTATGTTATTGGAGGTACTTCTTATGGCAAAGAAACAACACAAATTTTTATGCCTCGTGCTATGCTTAGCCCTTGTACTTTCCGCGGTGATCGTTGGCACCGTGAGTGCGTTGGCAGCGTCCGGAGACACTGTTTACGTCAAGCTTAACAATGGCTGGAGCAGCGTATACTGCTATATGTGGACAGACGACGCAGGCAACAACGCGGCTTGGCCGGGCATAAAGATGACGCTTGTCAAGGATAACGTTTATTCTTACAAGATCACAGGAAGCTGGAACAAAATAATATTCAACAACGGAAGCGGCGGCAACGGCAACCAGACCGGTGACCTCAGCTATCCCGGAAAGAGCGGTCAGATCTATGACCTCAACGGCGGCTCCTGGTCTGATTATTCGGGTCACACTCAAGATCCCACAAGCGCGACCGACCCCGTTGTTCAGCCCACAACATCAGGCTCAACAACAGGCGGCACAACTGTTTTCTACAAGAACACAACTAACTGGTCTGCTCCGTACTGCTATATGTGGAACAGCAGCTCCGACAACAACGGCTGGCCGGGCAAGGCTATGACCAAGGTCGAGGACGACGTTTGGATGTACACCGCGACAAAGTCATACGCCAACTGCATCTTCAGCAACAGCGGTCAAAGCCAGACAGGCGATCTCACCGCGCACGACGGACAGATCTACGACAACGGAACGTGGAAGGATTACGACTTAAAGGACATCCGCGTCACAGCTTACGGCGCTGATCCCGCGGCGGATATCTATCCCGGTATGGACGTAACTCTGAGCACTGACGCTTACAGCAAGAGCGGCGCAGCGGTCTCCTACAAGTTCTCGGTCAAAAACTCAAGCGGCGGAACATCCGTTATCTCTAACTTCAGCACAACAAAGTCGGTAACATGGACTCCCACCGCGGCAGGTAACTACACCGTGACGTTTGACTATAAGGACACCGCGGGCAACACAAACTCTCGCCAGCTTGCTCTCACCGTACTCGATGATTCTTCGCTTACAAAGCCCATCATCAAGAGCGTATATCCCGCTAACCTCAACTACATCAAGACAAACACTCCCGCGACTGTTACAGTTACCGCGGGCGGCGGCAAGACCGGTACTAACCTCTTGTTCTACAAGTATGTCGTTACCGATCCCAACGGCGTAAAGAACACACCGTACTACACGCTCAACAACACCTATCGGTTCACACCGACGATGAAGGGCAGCTATGTTGTTAACGTATACGTTCAGGCGTCAGACAACACAACGGTCACAAAGACCTACAACTACACCGCTTCTACCGACGGTCCTACCCCGACAAATCCGCCTACTCAGCCTTCGACCGGCTCTGATCCCGGATATCAGAAGGGCGACGCGAATATGGACGGCAAGGTCGACATCAAGGACGCAACATATGTTCAGATGTACGTTGCTAAGTACGAAGAGGCTAAGGCCATCATCGTATCTGTTGCCGATATGAGCGGCGACGGCGTTATCACCGTCCTCGACGCTACTCTTATTCAGAGAGAACTTATAAAATAATTCTAATAAAGAATAATGAAATATGATTTAGCATAATTTCAGGGGGTCAATTATGACGCAAGCTAAAAAGATTTGCGCTGTCCTGATGGCTTTGATCATTGCTATTTCAGTTGGTGTTATATCAACTTCCGCTGCAGTTACTTCGGAAGACTCCGAAGCTATCTCTGCGAATGAGCAGATTATCGTCCACGCAAGGCAGGACGGCCTTACGCAGCCTTATATTTACCTTTGGAACTCGCTGCCCACTAACAGCGCGATGTCCAAAAGCTACCCGGGCGAAAAAATGACCGCCTCGGGCAACTGGTTCAATTTCACTATCACAGGCGTTACAAAAGTAAACGCGCTCATCACCGGAGCCGACGGCAAGCAGTACTCAAAGGAGCAAAAGCTCACTACCAAAGCCGGCGAGACTCAGGAGTGGTGGTTCGACAACGGCAAGTGGTCAAAGTACGATCCCGACCAGCCCGACCCGCTCAACTCTTCCGACCCGCGCGAAGACACTCTTTACTTTGTAATGACAACACGCTTTTATGACGGCGACACCGGCAACAACGTTCACTGCTGGGACGACCATGTCGCTAACAACCCCGACTCCGACCCCGCTTGGAGAGGCGACTTCAAGGGTCTTGCCGATAAGCTCGACTACATCAAGGCGCTCGGCTTCAACGCGATCTGGGTAACTCCGGTAGTTACAAACGCCTCGGGCTATGATTACCACGGCTACCACGCTATGGATTTCAGCACAGTCGATTTCCGCTATGAAAGCGATGATTTCACTTACGAGGATCTTATCCACGAGGTTCACCAAAAGGGTATGAAGATCTACCAGGACGTAGTTCTCCAGCACACAGGTAACTTCGGCGAATCCTACTTCTGTCCGCTCTTTGAGAAGGACACAACAAAGGATATGTCAAGCCTTGAGGAATCAATGGTTCCCACAAAGTATTTGCTCAATTCCTACGGACTCAATTCTCCGGAAGATTACTGGGCACAGCAGCCCGGTACTCAGTATCAGCAAAGGCTTAACCTTATGAAAAACGTGACCTACCCCGGCGACGTCGGCAACTCAACTACCGGCAAGCCCGAGGATAAGGATTACGAAATGACAAAGATGTCGACCAGTGATAAGTACAATCCGAATAACTACTATCACACCGGTTATTTCCAGAATCCTAACTACGATGACTGGACGACCAAATTCTCGCAGATCGCGGGCGACTGCGTTGACCTCAACACCGAGAATCCCGCAGTTGCGGAGCACGTTGTTGACGCTTACAGCAAGTACATCGAAATGGGCGTAGACGGCTTCCGTGTCGATACCGTAAGGCACATCCCGCGCCTGACGCTCAATATGATGTTCAACGATCAGCTTCACGACGCCGCAAAAGCCGCAGGCAAGCCCAACTTCCTTATGTTCGGCGAGATCTGCACACGCTATACCCAGGTATGGTACCGCGGCCACGCCGAGGAATCCGCTCCCTACTACACTTGGAAAGAGAGCAATCCGAAGTGGGCGAACAGCTGGAACTGGGGAACCTCCGCGGAGGAGATCAACGCCAATATGAACCTGACGTTCGATCACTACAAGACAGAGGATAACCCGAGCGTACAGCCCACCTCGACAAACGCCACGCTCAACGGCGTCACCTACCATAAGCCCGACCGCTCAAAGGCTTCGGGAATGGAAGCTATCGACTTTACGATGCACAGAATGTTCGGTTCGGCGAGCGACGCTTACGGCATAGCCAAGTCGTCCGACAAGTACTACAACGACGCTACCTACAACGTAATGTACGTTGATTCTCACGACTACTCTCCCGAACAGCCCGACGAGTTCACACGCTTCACCGGCGGTACTCAGACTTGGGCTGAGGATCTTGACCTTATGTTCACCTTCCGCGGAATCCCGTGCGTATACTACGGCTCAGAGGTCGAGTTCAAGAAGGGCGAGCTGATCGACAAGGGCACGCTCATCTCGCTTGAAAATTCAGGCAGAGCGTACTTCGGCGACAACCTCGAGGGCAGCGTTACAGCTACCGATTTCAGCGAGTACACCGCTTCGGGCACGGTAGAAGCCACCCTCAACAAGCCGCTTGCTCAGCACCTGATGAAGCTCAACGCTATCCGCAGAGCTGTTCCCGCTCTCCAAAAGGGACAGTACGCGGTCGCCAACGGCAACATCGCCTACATCCGCCGCTACACCGATAGCTCAACAGACAGCCTCGCGTGCGTAACTATCTCCGGCGGAGCTACCTTCAATAACGTTCCAAACGGCAAGTACATCGACGCCGTAACAGGCGACGTTGTCAACGTAAGCAACAACACCCTCACGGTTCCGTCCATCGGCGCAGCCAATATGAGAGTTTATGTATGCTGCGCGTCCGGCTTCAAGGGAATCTCCGGCAAGATAGGCAAAACCACAACATACCTCAAGTAATGTCAATCAACAATTAAAGGTTAACAAAAATACTCCCGAAAGAGTTTGCTCTTTCGGGAGTTTTGTATTCTTTAATTTATCCGGCTTTTTGCATTTCTTCTTTCATCTTTGGCAGGTCTCTGTCAAACTTGAAGAACATAAATAATATAATGGTCAGGATCAGGCACACTATCGGCACACCGACAAAGCCGAGCTGTATAAAGACCTTTTCTGTCGGAGTCTGTTCTATCATCGTAGCGTCATATCCGCCAGCCTGCATGAGCGACAGGATTATCGTTACGTTAAGTCCGAAAGCAAGCTTAGCGAGAAAGCTGTCAAGGCAAGACAAAATACCCGCAGCGCGGATCCCCGATTTCAGCTCGCAGTATTCTACCACATCGGCAAGAAGCGCGAACCTCATTCCCATAAGATAACCGAGGGGGAACCAAACCAAAACCGTGCCAATGCAGAGCAGCGCTAAATTCGAACCGCAGAATATAAACAGCACATTACCCGCCAACGCTATAATGTTCATCAGGATAGAGGATTTTTTCTTGCCCATGATCTTGCAGAAGAACGGGATCGTAAGCTGCCCCACGACCATACTCAGCGAAGTGACAATAGCCTGAATCGAAATGATATCGGTAGAAGTCAAGCCCGCTGTGTCGCCGACATAGTATTTGTAGTAATAAACCACGCCTGCCTGTTTTACCGCAAAGCCGAGCAGATAGATGAACATAGTTATGACAAACAGAATATACTGCCCGTTTATCGCTTTCAGCCCGTCTTTTAGCTTGATTTTTTTCTCCTTGATCGGCTTTACCACCTCGCGCGTGTTTCCGTAAGAGAAGAACAAAAGCGCCACCGCGACTATTCCGAAGACACCCATTGCCCATGCGTACGCAAAGGGATCTCTCTGACCGCCGAAGTTGTTTATCAGGGGAAGGGCAAAGAAAGTCACGCAAAAGCTGCCTATCGCCGCCATTACCATACGGAAGGTGACAAGCACGTTGCGCTCGCTCTGATCTGCCGACAAACTCGGGAGGATCGCTGAAAGCGGAGTGTTTACAATCGTATAGCAGGTGCTCACAAGGTTAAAGGTGACAAACGCGAGGAAAACCTGCAACACCTTATCGTTAGAAGCCATCGAAGGAAGACAAAACGTAAGTACCGCGAACAGTGCGAGCGGTATCGCGCCGATCGCGAAGTACGGACGGCATTTTCCACCCTTAAAGTTGGTTTTGTCTACGATGATCCCCATCAGCACATCAGTTATCGCATCAATGAATTTTGACGCCAGCGTAATAATACTTACCGAGACCGCGTCAAGCAGCAACGCATCAGTATAGTACACCGTCAGATATGTACATATCATCGGCCAGACAAGGTTACTCGCCATATCAGCCGCGCCGTATCCGAGCCGCTGTCTCATTTTTGAAAATGCCATTTTGTTTCCTCCGTAATCTCAAATTTTTCGTTTATATATATTATATCGTTTTATTCATTTTCTTGCAATAGAATGCCGAACTTTTCTTATAAAAAATCCGGCTCAGAGCTTTTACGCTTCTGAGCCGGAATGATTTTTAAACATTCACCTGCGTAAACTATGCTGACAACCATATGACAACCAACTGTCAACCAAACGTCCGCATAAGATAAGTT
>JBGULZ010000228.1:0-11771 GCA_045116595.1 Ruminococcus sp.
CAAACAAGCGACAGCTTTTCAGCCATCGCTTGTCTTAATTTCTCATTCTGTTTTATTCGGGTTTACCCCAACTATTGACAGAGAGCCAACGATCACAACTCGCGCTAATTCATACGCAGCCCCCTCCGTCATTTTGCAGGCAAAATGACACCTCCCCCGTAACAAGTGACGGGGGAGGCTTTAAATAAACTCATAACTCTTAACTAAAAATGCGACTTATGCTTTTTTATACATCTTATCGTAGTACTTCATATAGTCGCCGGAGGTGATCTTGTTCATCCACTCCTCGTTTGCTAAGTACCACTCGATGGTCTCGGCAATGCCCTGCTCAAAGGTGTACTTGGGAGCCCAGCCGAGCTGTGTTGTGATCTTTGTGTTGTCGATCGCGTAACGTCTGTCGTGACCCGGGCGATCCTTTACGTACTTGATAAGGCTCTCGTCCTTGCCGAGCGTCTTGATGATGAGCTTGACGATCTCGATGTTAGCCTTCTCGTTGTTGCCGCCGATGTTGTAGATCTCGCCGATCACGCCCTTGTGGAGCACGGTGTCGATAGCGTTGCAGTGATCTGATACGTGCAGCCAGTCGCGGATCTGCATACCGTCGCCGTATACGGGGAGCTGCTTGCCGCTCTTGCAGTTGTTGATCATAAGCGGGATGAGCTTCTCGGGGAACTGGTAGGGGCCGTAGTTGTTGGAGCAGCGTGTGATGTTGACGGGCATACCGAAGGTCTCGTGGTACGCTCTTACTACCATATCAGCGCTCGCCTTGGAAGCCGAATAGGGGCTGTTGGGCGAGAGGGGAGTAGTCTCCATAAACATACCGGTCTTGCCGAGCGCGCCGTAAACCTCGTCGGTAGAAACCTGAAGATATTTAACGCCGTCCTTGTACTCGGTCGAATACTTGTCGTCGGGATCGATCTTCCAGAATTTCTTTGCAACGTCGAGCAGAGTCTGTGTGCCGATAACGTTTGTTGTAAGGAAGATCTCGGGGTCTGTGATAGAACGGTCAACGTGCGACTCCGCCGCAAAGTTGACAACGGTGTCGATGTCGTATTTCTCAAAAATCTCGGTGATAGCGTCGCGGTCGCGGATATCGACCTTCAAAAAGGTGTATCTGCTGTCGTTTTCGACGTCTGTGAGGTTATCGAGGTTGCCCGCGTATGTGAGCGAGTCGATATTGATGATGTTGTAGTCGTGATTTTTGAGCATATGGTGTACGAAGTTTGAGCCGATAAAGCCCGCTCCGCCTGTAACTAGAATGTTTTTCATAGTATTGATCTCCCTTGTTTATTTTTTATTTTTCGCCAGATTCAAAAGATACTGACCGTAATCGGTTTTTTCGAGCTCATGGCCGAGCTTTTCAAGCTGTTCGGAGTTGATGTAGCCCTTGCGCCACGCGATCTCCTCGATACAGCTGATATACAAGCCCTGCATCGACTGGATGGTCTGAACGAATTCCGCCGCCTTTAGCAGACCGTCGGGGGTTCCTGTGTCGAGCCAAGCCATTCCTCTGCCGAGCAGAACAACGTCGAGCTCGCCGTTTTCGAGGTAAATGCTGTTGATCGAGCTTATCTCATACTCGCCTCTTGCCGAGGGCTCGATCTCCTTAGCGTACTTTACTACCTTGTTGTCGTAGAAGTAAATTCCCGGAACAGCGTAGTTTGACTTGGGATGCTCGGGCTTTTCTTCGATCGAGATGACCTTGCCGTTTTCGTTGAACTCAACAACGCCGAAGGCTGTCGGGTCGTTTACGGGATATCCGAAAACCGTAGCGCCTGAGTTTTTGTTCTTGGCTCTGAGCAGCATATTCGGGAAGTTCTGTCCGTAGAAAACGTTGTCGCCGAGGATAAGGCAGACGTTGTCGTCGCCGATGAAGTCCTCGCCGATAACGAACGCCTGGGCAAGTCCGTTAGGCTCCTTTTGAACAGCATATTGAATAGAGATGCCGAGGCGCGAGCCGTCGCCCAAAAGGTTTTGATAAAGCGGAGTGTCCTTTTCGGTCGAGATAACAAGTATCTCGTTGATCTCCGACAGCATCAGGATGGATAGCGGATAATAGATAAGCGGTTTGTCGTAGATCGGCAAAAGCTGTTTTGATACGTTTTGCGTCATCGGATACAGTCTTGTTCCGCTGCCGCCTGCAAGAATAATACCTTTCATATTGTCATCTCCTAACTATACACTTTTAGCTGTAGACTTTTTCGGGAGCCATTGTAAACAGATATAAACAGAATACCGCGAAGGGAAGAATGATGATGGTCCTTAGCCACATCAACGCTCTGCAGCGCTTTTCGGCGTTCATTTTGAGCGTGTACTTCTCTTCCGGGTGGTTGAACACGAGCAGCAATATTCCGCAAAGCACCGCGATTCCCGAGAACAGCGGCTGGATATGATCGTAGAGCTCGTCTTTATCGGCAAGGTAGTTGTCGATATTCATATATTTGCCCTCGTCCTGATACTTTACGGTGTATCCGATCAAACGCTGAACGGGGGACTTGTTTACGAATCTTATCTGGAACATCTGCGAGCCGCGCAGGATGAGCTTTATCATCAGCGACAGCTGCATCGCAAAGTCGAACAATCCGTTGTAGAATACCATCTTTTCGTTTTGAACGATCAGGATAAAGAGGTACGGAACAAGGACGTCTATGCGGTAGAATGAGAACGGAGAGAACATTACATAGTTCATATAAACAAGGCAGATTACATAGATGACCCATTTTTCCGTTCTTACTCTGTCGGTCGTGAACGACTCATAGCTGAAGTCGCGGGTATAAGCGTAGATATATGTCAATATCAAGAATATCGCGAAGAATGATACGGGGCCGAACGCCGTGCTGAGGTTGCCGGGGAACATATCCTCGAGCATTTGCTTGGCGGGTCCGGTGTTCATACTCTCTTCATATCCCGGCGCGCCGTAGAAGAACAGCTTTTGAACTATCATTCCGCTGAGTCCGATCACCAGCTTGATGAATATTTTGTATATCTTCTTTTCGATCAGCAGCAGTATCGCAAGATACGCCAGTACAAAGAACGGCTTTATAGCGATCGTCAGCGCCGACCAGAAGATGAACCATTTGAACTTTTTCTTGAAAAGGCAGTGTACTGCGATCACCGAGGCGCAGATCATAAAAATCTCGTTTTGTCCGGAATAGCAGACCGAGATGTACAGGTAGATCGAGCTTGCCGAAAGAAAAGCCGCCCATATACCCTTGTTTTTGTCGCCCGTGATCAAAACGGTGATCTTTTTCGCGTAGATCATTGTGATGACCGAGATTATTACAAGGAAAAACTTTGAGTAGGTCAGCATCCACGCCGAGTCGACTATTTTGTGACCCGTGAACTTTTCTATAAGGAAAAGCGGGAAGTTCCACACCGACCACGGCAGTACCGACATAAGCTCCGAGCCCATATGCTTGTGGTGCACTGTCCATACGTTTTCAGCCGTGTACTCATAGAAGTTTCTTAATCCGCCCTCGCCGAACAGAACGTGCCAGAAGTTTACCGACCACTGGGTAAGGCTTTGCAGGTCCCACGTTGACGAGGTGAAAAAGACAAACGCTCCCGTAGCGATGGCGAGCAGCCACTCCGCAAGGAAGATCTTGTCAGATTTGTACCTTGTGATAAATGCGTTAACAACTTTCATAAACTAACCTCTAAATGCAAAAATTATGCGAATAAACCGGCGATCGAGTTATAAATATCGCCGCCGAAGGAGAATATCACGATGCCGAGCATAATCAGAAGCATTCCGATTATCTTTTTGGCTGTGAACTTCTCTTTCAGGAAAATATAACCTAGCACTCCGACAAAGATGTAGCCGGCGCTCTCGAAGATCGGGCCCGCCGAAACGTCTACATATCTGTAGCAGTACATTGTTATCATCATTGAGCAGAAGAACATTCCGTAGGCGATTATTACCAGCGGATTGAGGTATTCTTTAAGTCTGCTGTCATAGGTTTTGTCCGCGCTTTTTTTGAGCAGTATCTGCGAGATCGAGGAGATCAGCACCGAAAACAGAAACACGCCCGAAAAAATCAGCGTCATCATATCGTCACTCATTGCTCGACACCACCAATACTACGCCCGGGAACACGATCAGCGATCCGAGTATTTTGTACCATGTTATCTGGTCGCCCAGGAACAGAGCGCCCCAGAGCATTCCCCAGACGATGCATATAGCCTTGTTGGTGAACGCCACGGTCAGCGGCATCTTTTTGAGCACCTGCTGCCATACGATGGCGTAGATCCCCAAAAACAGCACAGCCAGCCCCGCGAACAAAAAGAACTTGAACGAGAACATCTCGTTTTGGAACGCGAGCTTCATAAACACGCCTACAAAGGAGTAGAGCAAAAGTATGAAGTGTAGTACCGCAAAGGTTTTTATATCAAACTTTTTCTTGTTGTTATCCATTTTGCTTGTCCCCAATGCCCACGGTCCTCCTGATGACATACTGCGGAGAACGGTTGATACTGATGTATATCCTGCCGACGTATTCGCCGATCATACCGAGCAGCAGCATTATCATACCGCCGATAAACAGCAGAGCAGCCATTGTCGAGCTGTAGCCCAACGGGGCGTTGGGATGGATGAAGAATTTATTTATAATAACGTAGATACCGTAGATGAAGCCGATCACCGCAACGATAACGCCGACGATGGTCGCGATACGCAGCGGCTTGACGGAAAACGCGGTGAAGCCGTTTACCCAGAGCAAAAGGAGTTTTCCGATGGTGTAGCCCGACTTGCCCTCAAGGCGCTCACGGTGATGTACGGGAACGTTTTTGACCTTGTTAGTAGCCCTCAGCAGAAGTCCGCTGATGTAGGGGAAGGGGTTGGGGTAACGCAGCACCTCGTCAACAACGTAGCGCTTGCAGGCAAAGTAGCTCATTATCTTGAGCTTTTTGGGCTTGCCGATAAGCCACTGAGCCATTTTGTCGTTGACCTTGCTGCCGAAGTTTCTAAAGCCCGAGTGCATTTTGTCCTGATACTCCGCAAAGACAAGGTCGCAGGAGTCGTCAAGAGAGTCTATCAGCTTGAACATCTCGTTTGCCGGGGTCTGTCCGTCGTCGTCAAGAGCCACCGTGATGTCGCCCGTCACAAACGAAAAGCCCGTCATTATCGCCGAGTGCTGGCCGAAGTTGCGCGCGAGGTCAATGCCCTTGATATGCGGATTCTCCGCGGAAAGCTTTGTGATAGTGTCAAACACCCTGTCGGGAGAGCTGTCGTTTACAAGGATGATCTCGTAATCGTACCTGCCGTCCGCCTCAACGGTGCTGACGACCTCATCGACAACCGTGCCGATAGTGTGCTCCGAGCCGTAGCACGGAATTACAAAAGATAACTTTTTCATAAGGTTATTCACCCTTTTCCCATTCGCTTTTAAGAATTGCCATAAATACCATATCGTAGGGAACGCCGTCGATTATAACGTCGTCGCGGAAGGTCCCCTCGTACTTGAAGCCCGCTTTTTCGTAGCTCCTTACAGCCTGCTTGTTGTCGGCAAAGACCCTGAGGAACACGCGGTTCATCTTGAGCTCTTCAAACGCGTACCTGAGCGCGAGCCTTGCGGCGGCTGAGCCTATGCCCTTGCCGCGGCAGCTGTCCTCGCCGATGAAAATGCCGTACTCGCATTTTTTGTTGTCGTTGTCGATATCGCGCAGATATACGGAGCCGACGTCCTCGCCCGATTCGGTATCGACGATGATGAACTGAGCAACGTCGCCGGTCTCAACGCGGTTGTGCAGCCAGTTGAGGTGAGCCTCCTCGGTCAGGGGAGTCCTGTAAATAAAGTGCTCGTAAACCGAGGGAGTATTCCTCCACCTTACGATGTTGGCGGTGTCCGCCTCGGTCATAGGTCTTATTTTTACGTTCTTGTTCATAGATTATCCCTTATAAAATTCGATTACCTTCTCGATCACCTTGTCGGTCTCGCTCTCGCTCAGACCGTAGTACATCGGAAGTCTTAAAAGCCTGTCGCTTTCCTTAGTCGTGTATTTGTCCTCGCCGACGAACTCGCCGAACTTCTTGCCCGCGGGAGCGCTGTGGAGAGGTACATAGTGGAATACAGCCATAACGTCGTTTTCTTTGAGGAACGAGATAAGCTTTGTCCTGATTTCGAGGTTTTCCGCTTTGAGGTAGAACATATGCGCGTTGTGCTTGCACTCTTCGGGGATGATCGGGCGCTCCACAAAGCCCTTTTGCTCGAGCTCTTCAAAAGCGTTGTAGTATCTGTCCCAAGCCGCGAGCCTGTCGTCGTTGATTTTGTCAGCCTCCTGGAGCTGAGCCCAGAGGTAAGCGGCGTTCATATCGCTGGGAAGGTAGGATGAGCCTGCCTCTACCCAGGTGTACTTGTCGATCTGTCCGCGCAAAAAGCGGCTTCTGTTGGTTCCCTTTTCGCGGATTATCTCTGCGAGCTCGATGTCGTCATCGTTTTTGATGAGGAGCGCGCCGCCCTCGCCCATGCTGTAGTTCTTTGTCTCGTGGAAGGAGTAGCAGCCGTAGTCGCCGATAGCGCCGAGAGCCTTGCCCTTGTATTCGCTCATAACGCCCTGAGCCGCGTCCTCAACAACCTTGAGGTTATGCCTTTTCGCGATGTCCATAATGGTGTCCATCTCGCAGCCCACGCCTGCATAGTGAACGGGTACGATCGCCTTGGTCTTGTCGGTGATAGCGTCCTCGATGAGCTTTTCGTCGATGTTCATAGTGTCGGGGCGGATGTCGACAAATTTGATTTTTGCGCCGCGCAAAACAAAAGCGTCGGCGGTTGATACAAAGGTGTATGAGGGCATAATGACCTCGTCGCCGGGCTTGATGCCGAGCAGGAGCGCCGCCATCTCAAGAGAATGTGTGCACGAGGTGGTCAGCAGAGCCTTTGACGCTCCGGTTTTGTTTTCGAGCCATGCGTTACAGTCTTTTGTAAATTCACCGTCGCCGCAGATTTTTTGGTTGTTAACGGCTTTTTTGATATAGTCAAATTCTGTGCCTAAAAACGGCGGTTTGTTAAAAGGTATCATAGTATCACTTTCCTCTGCCTGATTTTTACATAATTTTACATTTTAATTCATCTATCATTATATTATAAATACTTATAAAAGTCAATAAAACAAAGCCCGTTTAGAGCCGTTTTTACACGATTTTCCGATTTTCACAAACGGGCTGAAAACCGCGGGAAACCGTTGACTAAATAAACCGAATCCCGCAAAACGTCATTTGTAGAACTTATACAAAATCAGAGCTGTTTTTTTGGCGGACGGAGATTTTTAATGCGCATCATTTTCGTTATTGTTAACAAATTGGATGCGGTAAATTCGTGCAAAATGACAGAAGAAAGTTGAGCGCAAAGGAGTGATTTGCGCAAAAAAGGGGAGCCGACCTTGTGATCGGCTCCCGTGACGGGATATAAATAGGAGAGAAAATGAATGAAACCTCCGCCGCAAAATACGGCGTATAAATCAAACTACCGTGTTAAGGTAATCGATGATCTCTTTTTCCGTAGCGAAGCCCATGACCTTTTCGGCAACGGCGTCCGCCTCTTCCTTTGTCCACTTTGCTATGTTCTTTCTGACCCTCAGCACGGACGGAGCCGATACGCTGAATTCTGTCAGTCCGAACGAGATGAGCAGCGGGATCATCAGCGGATTTGCCGCCGCCTCGCCGCACATACCTACGGGTATGCCCTTGCTCCTTCCGCAGGAGATTATCCTTCTTATCATCCTGAGCACGCTCGGCTGGAACGGTGAGTAGAGGTACTCAACGTCGCTGTTGCCTCTGTCCGCTGCCATAGTGTAGCCTGTCAGGTCATTCGTGCCGATGCTGAAGAAGTCGGCTTCCTCGGCGAGAAGATCGGCTATAACGCCCGACGCGGCGGTCTCTGTCATTACGCCGACCTGGATGTTCTCGTCAAACGCGATGTCGGACGCGCGGAGGTCGTTTTTGGCTTCTTCAACAAGAGCCTTGCCCTCGCGGAGCTCCTCGACCGCGGTGATAAGCGGGAACATAATGCGTATGTCTCCGAACGCGCTCGCGCGCAGGATTGCCTTGATCTGCGACTTGAACATATCGCGGTTCTTAAGGCAGTAGCGTATAGCGCGGAAGCCCATAAAGGGATTTTCTTCTTTTTCGAGTCCGAGGTAGGGGATCTCTTTGTCGCCGCCGATGTCGAGAGTCCTGATGATGAGCGGCTTGCCCTTTAGTATCAGCGACGCCTGTTTGTAAGCGTCAAACTGCTCGTCCTCGGTGGGCAGAGCGCCCCTGTCCATAAACAGGAATTCCGTCCTGAATAGTCCTACGCCCTCGCCGTCCGCTTCGACTGCCTTTACGGCGTCCTTGGGGGTGCCGATGTTGCAGAACAGCTCGTACTCGGTACCGTCGGCGTTAGTTGTGGCTTTTCCTCTGTAGTTTTCAAGCTCGCGGCGCTCGCGTAAAAACGCCTCGCGCTTTGCGGAATATTCATCTATCTGCGCCTGGTCGGGCGCTGTGATAACGTCGCCGTTGTCACCGTCAACAATAACCTGCTCTCCGGTTGACAACTGGGCTAAAGCGTTGGGAACGCTGAGCGCCGCGGGGATCTCGAGCGCTCTTGCCAAAATAGCGGAGTGAGAGGTCTTGCTGCCTGTCTCGGTGATGATGCCGACGATGTTTTCTTTCTTGATGCCCGCGGTCATTGAAGGGGTGAGCTCGTGGCAAACAAGGACGGTCCCCGCGGGAGCGTCGCTGATTTTTACCTCCTCAACGCCGAGCAGGATAGACAGGATACCGTCGCGGATATCCTTTACGTCAGCCGCGCGCTGCATTGTCAGGTCGTCGCCGGTAGCGGAGAACATATCTATGAACATCTTGCATATCTGCTCTACCGCGGATTCGGCGCACTGGTGTGCCTTGATAAGATTTTCGATCTCGCCGCCCATGAACGGGTCGCGGATAATGGCGATGTGGCCGAGCAGGATCTCGGCTTCCTTGTCGCCTGTTGACTGACGAATAGCCTCCGCCTGAGCCATAGTGTTGTCGCAGAATTTATCGACCGAGTCGCGCAGACGCGCAAGCTCGGCTTCAATATCGGTTACCTCTTTCGGGGTGTATTCAAGGGATTGCTCCTTGATGATCATGACTCTTCCGATGCCGATACCCTCGGAAGCGCCGATACCGTTTAGCATTTTGATCACCTCGTTTTTCTAAAATAAACTACGGTGTGTAGAAGTTGGAGTGTTTATGCTTCGCCGAGTCCGCTCTCGATCATCTGAACGGCCTCTGCCAAAGCCTCGTTCTCGTCGGGGCCGTTTGCAACGATCTCGACCTCGCTGCCGCACTTGATGCAAGCCGCGATTATGTTGAGCAGGCTCTTTGCGTTGTAGTCGTTTCCGTTGAACTTGATAGTTACGTCAGAGGTGTATTTTGCCATTGCCTGGGCGAATACTGAAGCCGGACGCATATGGAAGCCCTGCGCGTTGATGAGTGTTACTTTTTTGGATACCATAATAAATTTCTCCTTTACCGGGTATTCAAGGGCGGAGCGGTGTGCTCCGCCCTTGGGATTTGTTTATAGATCAATTATTTTTCTTTGTCTACGGGTCTTTTGAGGATCGCGAGCATAAGCATTCCGGCCACGGAGCCGATAAGAAGCGCGAGGATGTAGAACATCCAAGTGCCCTGCATTGTAGCGAATACGAACACGCCGCCGTGAGGAGCCATAAGCTTACAGCCGAAGATAGCCGAGAGCGCGCCTGCTAACGCGGAGCCTACGATACAGCTCGGGATGACCTGAAGCGGATGTCCGGCAGCGTAGGGGATAGCGCCTTCTGTGATGAAGCTGAGACCCATGATGTAGTTGACGGGAGCGTTCTTTCTCTCTTCTTCTGTCCAACGGTTCTTAAAGAATGTGTTTGAAAGAGCAATCGCGAGCGGGGGAACCATACCGCCGATCATAACGGCAGCCATGATCATATATGCCGCGTCTGTCTGTGAGGCGAGCATACCTGTCGCGAATACGTAAGCAGCCTTGTTGAACGGGCCGCCCATATCGATCGCCATCATACCTGCGAGCAGTGCGCAGAGCGGGATGATGAGACCGGAATCAGCCATAGCCTTGAGGGCGTTTGTCATTGCGTTGTTGATGATACCCATGATCGGGTTGATGGCGCACATCAGTACCGCGACGCCGCCGAGTCCGAGCAACGGATATACAAGAACCGGTTTGATTCCTTCAAGAGCCCGTGGGAACTTGGAGCACATCTTCTCGATACCGAGCATCATATAGCCGCCTACAAAGCCTGCTACGAGACCGCCGAGGAAGCCTGAGGGTACGTCGCCGCCCGGAAGCGGGAAGGTAGCGCCCGCAGTTGCAAGGAAGCCGCCTACCAAGCCGACAAGCAAGCCGGGACGGTCGGCGATCGACATTGCGATAAAGCCTGCGAGGATCGGAACCATAAGGTTGAACGCAACGCCGCCGATGGTCTTGAACCAAGCAGCTACCTGGTTGACCGAACCGAAGTCGGGTGAGCCTGCATTGCCTGCGAATGTGTCAATAAGGAATGCGATAGCGATAAAGATACCGCCTGCTACAACGAACGGAAGCATATGCGATACGCCGTTCATCAGGTGTTTATAAACTTTTCTTCCGGCGCTTTCGTTTCCGCCGCCGGAGGCTTCTGCCTTTTTGTCGGTGTGGTATACGGGAGCTTCGCCGTTGATGATCTTGTTGATGAGTTCCTCGGGCTTGTGGATGCCGTCGGCAACCTTTGTCGAGTAAACGGGCTTGCCGTTGAAGCGTGCTGTTTCAACGTTCTTGTCAGCCGCGATGATGATACCGTCGCAGTTAGCGATCTCTTCGGCGGTCAAAACGTTCTTGGCGCCGCCGGAGCCGTTTGTCTCTACCTTGATGGTAACGCCCATCTTATCGCCTGCCTTGGCGAGAGCCTCGGCTGCCATATATGTGTGGGCTATACCTGTCGGGCAGGCTGTTACCGCCAGTACGCGGTAGCCTGATTTTTGCTCACCCGCGGGAGCTGCCGCTTCCTCGGGGAACTGAGCTGTTTCCTGAGCGTCGATGATCTTCAGGAATTCATCGGGAGATTTTGCCGCTTTAAGCTTTGCGGTGAAGTCCTCGTGCATAAGCATTTGCATAAGCCTTGCGAGAACCTCGAGGTGAACGTCGCCGTCCAATGTTGCAGCTATCATAAAGATGAGCTTGCAGGGCTGTCCGTCGGGCGAGTCGTAATCAACGCCGGCGGGTACTGTGATAGCCGAGAGCGCGGGAGCCTTTACGGCTTCGCTCTTAGCGTGCGGGATAGCGACCTCCATACCGATCGCGGTGGTGCCCATTTGTTCGCGGGCAAGAATGCCCTCTTTGTAGGCAGCCGCATTCGATAGGTTACCGCTTTTCTCGTGTAATTCCACGAGCTTGTCAATCGCTTCACCCTTGTCTTTTGCCGAAACGCCAAGGGCGATGCTTTGCTTTTTTAGCAAATCGGTGATGCGCATAGTGTTCCTCCTTAGTTTTTGTTTTATGATCAATCAGGCGTTTTTAAAGGGAAAGCGGAAGCTTTAATACTCTGTGGAACGCTTTCCGTTTGTTCTGCGCCTGATCAGGATCCGAATTCTTTATCGAATTTAACGAGCAGCTCGTCGATCTTTTCCTTTGTCGCGAGCCCGCTCATAAACGCCGTGGCGTTGCCGCAAACGCTGCCGAGCTTTAACGCGTAGGCGTAGTCGCCGGTTTTGATATAGCCTGCCACAAAGCCGGCTACCATTGAATCGCCGGAGCCTACGGTGT
>JBGULZ010000229.1:0-2253 GCA_045116595.1 Ruminococcus sp.
AATTGTGATAATACTCGGTCAAATTGACTTTATTTGAAAAAGCGACCGCAATGTCCATTTTGCATTTGTACTCGGGCTTGTCGTCACGGTCGCGGGTCTTGACCTCCGTCTGCCAATGCTGAACAGAAGTCAGACCTTCTTCGCCGATTACTTCGGCAACGTGGTCAACGACGCCGTTGGCGTACAAAAACTTGGTTGTGTCGTAGCTTCTTCCGTTTTGATTGCGGAAGATAAACTCAACGCCCGCGTTGACGATAGCCTGACGTTTCATAATATCTATAAAATAGTCAGGTTGGATATCGATATCGGTGAATACGTCAAGGTCGGGCTTCCAAGTGATTTTTGTGCCGGTGTCTTTCTTGCTGTAAGGCTCCTTTTTTAAGCCTCCGATGTTCTCGCCCTTTTCAAAGTGAAGCGTATAGCGATAGCCGTCACGGCGGATGTCAACGTCCATATACTCGGAGCTGTACTGGGTAGAGCAAAGTCCGAGACCGTTCATACCGAGGGAAAACTCATAGCTCTCTCCCTCGTTATTGTTGTATTTACCGCCGGCATACATCTCGCAAAAAACGAGTTCCCAGTTGAAGCGTTCTTCCTTTTCGTTGTAGTCAACTGGAATACCGCGTCCGTGATCCTCTACCTCAATTGAGCCGTCGGAAAACTTTGTCAGGCTGATTTTTTTACCGAAGCCCTCTCTCGCCTCGTCAATGGAGTTTGAGAGTATCTCAAAAACCGAGTGCTGGCAGCCGTCGATACCGTCTGAGCCGAAAATTACCGCAGGGCGCTTACGAACTCTGTCGGCGCCCTTTAGCGTGGTAATACTGTCGTTGCCGTATTCCTGTGTCTTTTTCTTTGCCATTCATATACCTTCTTGTTTAAGCTGATTTTTAGCTACTTTTCCGCGCGGAGTTTTTTAATTTTATCGCGCAGATATGCCGCGTGCTCAAATTCAAGGAGCCTTGCGGCGGCTTTCATCTCTTTGGTCAGGCTGTCGATAAGCTGCTGACGCTGAGCTTTTGAAAGCTTTTTAGTATTCTTGAACTCACTGTCGTCGTGAGTTGAAATTTCGAGTATCTCGCTGACCTTTTTAACGATGGTCTTTGGAACGATACCGTGTTCCTCGTTATATTTCTGCTGTATCTCACGCCTGCGGTTAGTTTCTTCAATGCAGACGCGCATTGACTCCGTCAAGCTGTCGGCGTACATAATAACCATACCGTCGCTGTTACGCGCGGCGCGTCCGGTTATCTGAATAAGCGAACGGGTCGAGCGCAAAAAGCCCTCTTTATCAGCGTCAAGGACTGCTACAAGCGACACCTCGGGGATATCAAGACCTTCTCTGAGCAGGTTGATTCCTACAAGCACGTCGAACTCGCCGAGGCGCAGGTCACGGACGATCTCCATACGCTCTACGGTATCGATATCGTGGTGCATATAGCGAACCTTTATGCCCATTGTTTCGAGGTAAGCGGTAAGATCCTCCGCCATTTTCTTAGTGAGGGTAGTAACAAGTGTACGCTGTTTCTTTTCCGACCTGATATTGATTTCGGAAACAAGATCATCGAGCTGACCTTCCGTGGGACGGACGGAGATCTCGGGATCGAGAAGTCCTGTCGGTCTGATGATCTGCTCCGCTACGACTTGGCTCTTTTCAAATTCAAAGTCGCCCGGGGTCGCGCTGACAAATACCGCCTGATTGATCCTGTCGTAGAACTCGTCGAAGTTCAGCGGGCGGTTATCATACGCTGACGGAAGCCTGAACCCGTAGTCTATAAGACTCTTTTTGCGCGCACGGTCGCCCGCGTACATTCCGCGGACCTGCGGTAGCGTAACATGGGATTCGTCGACGAACAGCAAAAAGTCCTTCGGGAAATAATCGAGCAAGGTGTACGGTGATGAACCCGGCGCCCTGCCTGAGAGTATGCGCGAATAATTTTCTATTCCCGTACAGAAGCCGATCTCGTTGAGCATTTCCATATCGTAGCGCGTGCGCTGCTCAATGCGCTGGGCTTCAAGGAGCTTACCGTTTTCTCTGAAATATTCAAGCCTTTCTTCAAGCTCGCGCTCGATCTCGGCGAGAGCCTCCTGCATTTTATCGCGCGACACGATATAGTGCGAGGCGGGATAGATAGCGGCGTGCCTGAGCAGAGCCTTTAACTCTCCGGTGAGCGGATTGATCTCGGAGATACGGTCGATCTCGTCACCGAAAAACTCAACGCGGATAACGGAGTCATTAGAAGCCGCGGGAAAAAT
>JBGULZ010000230.1:0-2534 GCA_045116595.1 Ruminococcus sp.
ACCGCTCCCGCAAGGCTTATCGGCGACGTGAATAACGATAACTCAGTCGACGTTCTCGACGCCACTTTGGTTCAGAAATACGCCTCGGGCAAGGCTTTCCTCAACGATGAGCAGTTAGCAGTCGGCGACGTTAACGGCGACAACAGTGTTGACGTTCTCGACGCTGCGGAGATCCAGAAATTCGCGGCAGGTACGATCACCGAGTTCAAAAACAAGGCGTAACACCTACTTAAAATAACAGGGAGCAGCAATAAGCTGCTCCCGATTTTTATTTATTATCCTTATATACAATGATTTTATCTTCCGCTTTAAGCGCGACGTTTATTTCTGTCAAATCGCCGCTGAATATCACTGTTTCTCCGCCGGCCTTTACATAGCCGAGAACAAGCGCGGGATCTTGCTCTCCCTTGGCTCCTGATGAAACGGACGCTTCAAATACGGCGCGGACCAAATCGTAAGCCGTACACGGCGCAGGGGTTTTACGGAAGAAGGAAGATACCTTTATGACCTGCGGCTTCTTGCTCCTGCCGCCCGGAATATCCGGAGAAAAGCTGAGCAAGTCCTTATAAAAATCATATATCGACTCTTTTTCGCCTATTTGCGTGATGATATCACCCGTAAAACGGTTGCTTATAATCGCGTCGACCATATCGTAGCCCTTGGCTATATCATAATTGCCCGGGTTTGTGATCTCAACGATAGTTTTTACATTTTTAATATCATAGCCGGGGTTTTTACGAAGCATTTCCCTGATATAGTCCCGGATATAAACCAAATACATCAAGGCTGAGGAATCGGCGTTTTCGTCGAGCTCAGTGTCGTCCGAGAGGATAAGTATGCTTGTTTCCTCTGTCGTGTCAAAAAGCAGACGGTCAAATATCTCAAAGCTCTTATCGATATTATAAATATCGAACTCGGCAGCTTCTTCAACAAAGGGATAGCGCTTGTAACCATCCATCCTCTTAATGCTTTCGGCGTCGTCGATCACGGTGACTTTAACATCTCCTGCCTGAGATGATATGTAGGCTTCATAGCAGCTCATTATCTCTTCTAACTTGCTGTTATGACCTATCAGGATCACTCTTTTGCTTTCGCTTTGAGCAACGCCCAGCTCAACGCTGCAGCCGGGACTGTCGGGCTTGTTCTCTTTGCTGATATTTTTCTGATTATCCGCCGCAAAGCAGAAGCAGCTTTCGCCGTTACGGTCAAGCAAAGCGAGAGGTACGGCGTTAGTGTGCGATGAGAGGTAATCGCGGATATAGCCTACTTCATCATCGGTATGCACCGGCTCGGTGTAGAACGTCACTCCCTTGTTAGAGAACAGCGAGCCGTATATACGCGTCATTTCGGGCGTTATTGATATTTGAGCCAACAGCTGACCGAGGAATTTTTCGGCTTGGAACATCACGATATTGCATTTTTCGCCGAGCTCTTTACCGCTGATTATCCTCTGAACGATATCATAAGTCCATTGATCGGTGATCTCGATGATGATGTTCTGATTATGAGAGGCGTTCCCTGCCGACACGATATCGGTCGTCTGCATCAAAGCCTTTACAGCCTGAGGATTGCCCTCGTTTGGCTGTCCGTCGTCATCCGACTCATCGTTGCTCAGTATGATCACAGCTTTAGCCAAGTCTATCCTTATATCCTTTAGCTGCTTTTGAGAGAAGATATTCCCCTCGATCACGATAAAGGTGACGTTATTGTCGAGCTTGTTGTTTTTAAGATACCGCCTGCGGGCGAAAAAGCCCATTGTTTCCGCTTTTTTGCAGACGATCTCGTTCTCTTTTTCGATCGTAAGATAAAGCCTTTCCTCAATCTCCTTTTCAATATCATCCCTTCCCGATTTTACCAGAGCGACAACGGTTTCTTTATTATCGCTGTAAAGCAGATCGGTGACGATCTCGGGCGCTCTCGCGTTCCAATTAAGGATAACAGTGTGACCGGACAGATAAAGCCGCGTATTGCCCGCGTTAGCTTTTTCTATAAAGTCGTTGAGAATGTTTGTAAGATAACCGATGACCGCTCCGGTGAAGGTTATCATTCCGATGATGATGACCGCAATACAGGTCAGGGTCAGCGCTACGCCCGCGGTTCCGATATCCGTTATTACAGCCTCGATACAGCCCGCGTCAAGGATCATAGTGATCGTGTAATAAGCGGCGTGGAAGAAATTCATCTGCTCCGTTCCGCGCAGCGAAAGTGAGCTTATCAGCGCCGCCGAAACAGTGATAAAGAGCACGTTGAACAGGATAATCAAGACCAATACCACGCGTTTGGGATGCTTTGCGACCTGGATGCTCAACCATCTTCTGAACTTCATCATACAAACCTCCTGCATTTATCCGTAAATATGGATGAAACTTCATTTTTAATTGTACACTCTAACATCAAAAAATGCAAGTGATACTTACGGCAAATCAAAACGATACCGCACCATCAAGCAGTGCGGTATCGCGTAGAAATATTTACTTATTGTTTATAAGTTCCGAAGCCCGCAATAGCCTTGTCTATGGTCATCGCGCCTGTTC
>JBGULZ010000231.1:0-8207 GCA_045116595.1 Ruminococcus sp.
CCTCATTCGGGCAGAAGGGTGACTATCGTTCACAACGGAATAATCGAAAACTACAAGCAGCTAAAGCAATTTTTGATAGACAACGAGCGCAACGAGTTTTTGTCGGACACCGATACAGAGGTAGTCGCGCAGCTTCTCGATTTTTACTATGACGGCAACCCGATACGCTGTATCAGAAAGGTGCTTCACGAGCTGCGCGGGTCTTTTGCGCTGGGCATCGTTTTTGCCGACCGCCCGGAGACCGTCTACGCCGTTCGCTGCGAGAGTCCTTTGATAGTAGCTCAGGGACAGGGCGAGGTGTTTATCGCGTCCGATGTTCCCGCGGTCATAAAATACACAAAGGATTACTATCTGCTTGAACAGGGCGAGATCGCCGTACTTAAAAACGGCGCGGTGCAGTTTTGCTCGCTCCACGGAAGAATGCTCGAAAAGGAGCTTCACACCGCCGACTGGGATGAGGACAGCGCCGAAAAGGGCGGTTATCCGCACTATATGCTCAAGGAGATACACGAGCAGCCTACCGCCGTCAGGACGACTATCACACCGAGGATAGAGGACGGGCTTCCGAGCCTGAGCGAGTGCGGCATAACTCCGGAAATGCTCAGAGAATTTCAAAATATATTCATCGTAGCCTGCGGAACGGCTATGCACGCCGGAATGGTCGGTAAATATGTTATAGAAAAGCAGGCGCGCGTTTCGGTCACCGTGGATATCGCGAGCGAATTCCGCTACCGCGACCCGCTGCTCACGTCAAAGGATCTGGTTATAATCATCAGCCAGTCGGGCGAGACAGCCGACTCCAAGGCTGTGCTGAACCTCGCAAAGCAGATGGGCGCGAAAACGCTGGCGATAGTCAACGTAAAGGGCAGCTCGATCGCGAGAGAAGCGGATATGGTCATCTATACCCACGCGGGTCCCGAGATCGCAGTTGCTTCGACCAAGGCGTATATGGTACAGCTCAGCGTGATGTATCTGCTCGCGTTTGAGATGGCGTACGCAAAGGGTCTTATAAATAAAAAGAAATGCGCTCAGCTCACATCCGAGCTTGTTAAAATGCCGCAGATAATCGAAGATACGATCGAGAGCGTGGTCGATATGTGCCAGTATGTTTCCACCAAGCTCATCACCGCCGACAGCCTGCTGTATATCGGCAGAGGACTGGACTACGCGCTTTCGATGGAGGGCTCATTAAAGCTAAAGGAAATAAGCTATATCCACTCCGAAAGCTACGCCGCCGGTGAGCTAAAGCACGGAACGATTTCGCTTATCACCGAGGGTATGCCCGTTATCGCGGTCGCGACGCAGAACTCCGTGCTTGAAAAAACCGTTTCAAATATCAAGGAGGTAAAGGCGCGCGGAGCTATGACGATAGTGATCTGCGACGAGGACGCCGATATCGGCGTTGACGTGGCTGATCATCTTATCCGTATCCCAAAGATAAACGAGATGCTTATGCCGATGGTCGCGACCGTTCCCATGCAGCTTTTGGCTTACTACACCTCGGTAAATAAGGGTAATGATGTTGATAAACCGAGGAATTTGGCGAAATCCGTAACCGTAGAGTGATCACAAAAACAGAGTTTTTTCGAAAAAATTCGTTAAACTATTGACAAACTTAAGTTTTTGGCGTATAATGCCTATGTTAAGACGAAGGTGTCTTGGGCAAAAGAGCCAAGGTGTCTTTGTCTTTTTTTCTTTTTTTGCAGTTCGGCAATCTTATTTTGCTGATAATACACACGAGCCGCTGCTTCGGCGGCGAGGAGTAATCTAATTTTTGGAGGAAATTGTTATGTCTTATGTTGATGAAGTACTTGCAAAAGTAAAAGAGAAAAACGCTTCCGAGCCTGAATTCTTACAGGCGGTCGAAGAGGTACTTAACTCTCTGCGTCCCGCTATCGCGGCTAACGAAGAGAAGTACAGAAAGCTCGCTCTCTTAGAACGTATTTGTGAGCCCGAGCGTCAGATCAAATTCCGCGTTCCGTGGGTCGACGATAACGGCCAGGTTCACGTAAACACAGGTTACCGCGTACAGTTCAATTCGGCTATCGGACCCTACAAGGGCGGTATCCGTCTGCATCCTTCGGTTTACCTCGGAATCATCAAGTTCCTCGGCTTTGAGCAGATCTTCAAGAACTCCCTTACAGGTCTTCCTATCGGCGGCGGTAAGGGCGGCAGTGACTTTGACCCCAAGGGCAAGAGCGATAACGAGATCATGAGATTCTGCCAGAGCTTTATGACAGAGCTTTGCCGTCACATCGGCGCGGACACAGACGTTCCCGCAGGTGATATCGGTACAGGCGCTCGTGAGATCGGCTATATGTTCGGTCAGTACAAGAGGATCCGCAACCTTTATGAGGGCGTTCTCACCGGTAAGGGTCTCACCTTCGGCGGTTCGCTTGCACGTACAGAGGCTACAGGCTACGGTCTCCTTTATCTTACAAACGAAATGCTCAAGTCAAACGGTATTGATATCGCAGGCAAGACAGTTTGTATTTCAGGCGCGGGCAACGTTGCTATCTACGCAACTCAGAAAGCTCAGCAGCTCGGCGCAAAGGTCGTTACCTGCTCAGATTCAACAGGTTGGATCTATGACGAAGAGGGCATTGACGTAGCTCTCCTCAAGGAAGTTAAGGAAGTTAAGCGTGCTCGTCTTGACGCGTATGCTGCGGCTCGTCCCTCGGCTGTATATCACGACAAGAAGGCTGAAGGCTCTAACGTATGGGAGATCAAGTGCGACATCGCGCTTCCCTGTGCTACTCAGAACGAGCTCGGTATCGAGGATGCTGAGAAGCTGGTTGCAAACGGCGTTACAGCTGTTGCGGAGGGCGCTAATATGCCCACAACTCTCGAGGCTACCGAATACTTCCAGGATAACGGCGTGCTCTTTGCTCCCGGCAAGGCAGCAAACGCAGGCGGTGTTGCTTGCTCAGCTCTTGAGATGAGCCAGAACTCCGAGAGACTTTCATGGAGCTTTGAGAAGGTCGATGAAACACTTGAAGGTATTATGGTAAATATCTTCCACAATATTGACGCTGCTGCAAAGAAGTACGGCTTTGAAGGCAACTATGTTGTCGGCGCTAATATCGCCGGTTTTGAAAAGGTTGCCGACGCTATGCTTGCTCAGGGTATCGTCTGATTTAACGCAAATCATCAAACGCGCGCTCCGCTAAGAGGGCGCGTTTTTTAATTAAAAATAATAAAACCGAAGCGTTCACTTTTCAAAATACGCGTAAAAAGCCACTTTTTTTAGGCTGAAAAATACAACAAATTCTTTCTAAATAAACACCGGGAAGGATAGGATACTATGAAAAATAAAACAGAATTATTCAGTAAAAATTCGCTCTACCGGAATGATTTTGAACACGAAAACTGCGGTATAGGCGCCGTAGTCAACATAAAGGGCGTTCAGTCGCACGCTACCGTAGACAATGCCCTGACAATTGTTGAAACCTTAGAGCACAGGGCGGGCAAGGATGCTGAGGGAAAAACCGGCGACGGCGTCGGTATCCTTTTGCAGATTTCCGACAAATTCTTTCAAAAGGTTGCTAAAGACCTAAATATCAAAATAGCAGCCAAGCGCGATTACGCGGTCGGAATGTTCTTCTTCCCACAAAATGAGCTGAGGCGCAATCAGGCTAAAAAGATGTTTGAGATCATTGCCGAAAAAGAGGGGATAAAGGTATCTGCATGGCGCGAGGTCCCGTGCGATCCTTCTGTTTTGGGACACAAGGCTTATGAATGTATGCCCAATATCCAGCAATGCTTTATCAACCGCCCTAATGACGTCAACCGTGGTATAGACTTTGACCGTAAGCTTTTTGTGGTAAGGCGTTTGTTTGAGCAGAGCAATGAAGACACGTATGTCGCTTCTTTGTCGAGCCGCACCATCGTGTACAAGGGAATGTTCCTTGTCGGCGATTTAAGAAGGTTTTACCTCGACTTGGAGGACAAGGACTATGAATCCGCTATCGCGCTGGTTCACTCGCGCTTTTCAACCAACACCTTCCCAAGCTGGCAGAAGGCGCATCCCAACAGAATGATCGTTCATAACGGAGAGATCAACACCATCAGGGGCAACAGCGACAAAATGCTTGCCCGTGAAGAAAATATGGCGTCGCTGTATTTGATGGGAGATATGGACAAGGTGCTTCCGGTGGTGAATCCCGACGGAAGCGACTCCGCAAGGCTCGACAATACCCTCGAATTCCTTGTTATGAGCGGAATGGAGCTGCCGCTTGCGGTGATGATAACAATTCCAGAGCCGTGGGATAATAACCACGCTATGCCTCAGAATGAGCGCGATTTTTACCAGTATTACGCTACGATGATGGAGCCGTGGGACGGCCCCGCGTCGATCTTATTCTCGGACGGCGACGTTATGGGCGCTGTGCTCGACCGCAACGGACTTAGGCCTTCGAGGTATTACATCACGGATGACGATAATCTGATCCTTTCCTCGGAGGTCGGAGCATTGCCTGTACCCGCGGAGAAAATCATAAAAAAAGAACGTCTCCACCCGGGCAAAATGCTCTTGGTCGATACCGTCAGAGGACGCTTGATCGATGATGAAGAAATCAAAATGCAGTACGCGTCACGCCGACCCTACGGCGAATGGCTCGATTATAACCTGACGCGATTAAAATATCTTAAGGTTCCCAATGCCAAGGTTGAGGAGCACGCCCGTCCCGAAAAGCGCAAGCTTCAAAAGGCTTTCGGATATACATATGAAGACGTGATGACTACGATCCTGCCGATGGCGCAGAACGGCTCGGAGCCGATAGCGGCGATGGGCAGCGACAAACCCCTCGCGGTGCTGAGTAAACAGCCTCAGCCTCTGTTTGATTACTTCAAGCAGAGCTTTGCACAGGTAACTAATCCGCCGATCGACGCCATCCGCGAGGAGATCGTTACCTCTACGACCATCTACATCGGCAAAGACGGAAATATTTTGGAGGAAAATCCCGATAACTGCAAGGTTATCAAGGTGATAAATCCGATACTCACCTCAACTGGGCTTTTGAAACTGAAAAAGATGAATCTTTCTGGCTTCAAGGTCGCCGTCATCCCGATGCTATATTATAAAAATACAAGGCTGAGCAAGGCTATCCGCCGGCTGTTCGTAGAGGCGGACAAGGCGTGCGCGAACGGAGCGAATATTTTGATACTCTCCGACAGAGGGGTGGACGAAAACCACCTTGCTATCCCGTCATTGCTCGCGGTATCGGCGTTGCACCAGCATTTGGTAGCTACCAAAAAACGCACGGCGCTGTCTATCGTTTTGGAGAGCGGCGAGCCGAGAGAGGTGCACCATTTTGCGACTCTCTTAGCCTACGGCGCGAGCGCGGTCAACCCGTATCTCGTTCACGAGACTATCCACGAGCTTATCCACGATGATCTGCTCGACAAGGACTATTACGCCGCCGTCAACGACTACAACGACGCGGTACTTCACGGGATAGTAAAAATCGCCTCAAAGATGGGTATTTCTACTATCCAATCCTATCAGGGCTCAAAGAATTTTGAGGCTATCGGACTCGGAAAAGAGCTGATCGACGAATACTTCACGGGAACCGTAAGCCGTATCGGCGGGATCACCCTTGAGGATGTGGAGCAAAACAACGACCGCCTTCATACCGCGGCTTTCGATCCGCTCGGTCTTTCCGTAAAGGCGAATCTGCCGTCGCGCGGAGGTCATAAGATCCGCAGCGGCAAAGAGGAGCACCTCTATAATCCGCAGACTATCCACGCTTTGCAAACTGCGACCAAAAACAATGATTACGAGCTGTTCAAAAAATACAGCCGTATGTTGACGGAGGAAATGGAGCCGGTCAGCCTTCGCGGACTGCTCGACTTCAATTACGCCGAAACCCCTGTTCCGCTTGACGAGGTCGAGAGCGTTGACAGCATCGTTAAGAGATTCAAGTCGGGCGCGATGAGCTACGGCTCTATCTCTCAGGAGGCGCACGAGGCGCTTGCTGTCGCTATGAACAAGCTCGGCGGAAAGTCGAACTCGGGCGAGGGCGGTGAAAGCCCCGAGCGTATAGCTACAAAAGGAAAAGCCGAAAACCGCTGTTCCGCGATCAAGCAGGTCGCTTCGGGACGCTTTGGAGTTACCTCCGCTTACCTCAATTCAGCAGATGAACTGCAAATCAAAATGGCGCAGGGCGCAAAGCCCGGCGAGGGCGGACATCTGCCGGGCAAAAAGGTCTATCCGTGGATAGCGAAAACCAGACATTCAACGCCGGGAGTATCGCTGATCTCACCGCCGCCTCATCATGATATTTATTCTATCGAGGATTTGGCGCAGCTGATTTACGACCTTAAAAACGCTAACAAAAAAGCGCGTATCTCCGTTAAGCTCGTGTCGGAAGCGGGAGTCGGAACCGTTGCCGCGGGCGTTGCAAAGGCAGGCGCGGAGGTCATTTTGATCTCGGGATATGACGGCGGCACAGGCGCCGCTCCGAGGGGCTCGATCTATAACGCGGGTCTGCCGTGGGAGCTCGGACTTGCCGAGGCTCACCAGACGCTCATCCTCAACGGTCTGCGCGACAAGGTCGTGATCGAGACCGACGGCAAGCTGATGACCGGCCGCGACGTGGCTATCGCTGCGATTTTGGGCGCTGAGGAATACGGCTTTGCGACGGCTCCTCTGGTAACGCTCGGCTGCGCTATGATGCGCGCCTGCAATCTTGACAACTGTCCGTTCGGCGTCGCTACTCAGAACCCTGAGCTGCGCAAGCGTTTTGCGGGCAAGCCCGAATATGTTATGAACTTTATGCTGTTTATTGCTCAGGAGCTGCGCGAGTATATGTCAAAGCTCGGCGTGCGCACGGTCGATGAACTGGTCGGCAGGACGGATCTGCTCAGGCGCAATGACAGAGAAAGCAAGATCGATCTTTCGCTGTTGCTCAATACGGATTTCGCGAGCGAAAAGATATCATATAAAAATAAAAACAAGTACGATTTCAAGCTGTCCGATACACTTGATGAAAAGCTGATCGAAAAGAAGATGAAAAAAGCCTTTGAAGACTGTGTGCATAAGTCGATCACCATCAACGTCAAGAATACCGACCGCTCGCTCGGTACGGCGTTTGGCTCAGAGATCACCAAAAAGTACGGTGATTCCTGCGACGATGATACGTTCAGGATAATCTGCAACGGTTCGGGCGGCCAGAGCTTCGGCGCGTTTATTCCGAAGGGCTTAACGCTTGAGCTGAGGGGTGACAGCAACGATTACTTCGGCAAGGGATTGTCGGGCGGCAAGCTCATAGTTTATCCTCCCGAGGGCAGTAAATTCAGCGCCGAGGAAAATATTATCATCGGCAACGTCGCTTTGTACGGCGCGACCTCGGGCAAGGCGTTTATTAACGGCATCGCGGGCGAACGCTTCTGCGTGCGCAACTCGGGAGCATCCGCGGTAGTTGAGGGCGTAGGCGAGCACGGCTGTGAGTATATGACAGGCGGTGTCGCGGTCATCTTGGGCAGAACAGGCAAAAACTTTGCCGCGGGAATGTCCGGAGGCGTGGCGTATGTTTTGGATGAACACCATCAGCTCTATAAAAAGCTGAACAAGGAGCTCGTGGAGTGCTCTGAGCTTAACGATCAGAGCGACGTTATAAAGCTTCAGGCTTTGATTTCTGAGCATGTTGCCGCTACCGGCAGCAAAAAGGGAGAGAAGATCCTAAAGAATTTCAACAGATATTTACCGCTGTTCAAAAAGGTCATCCCGCGCGATTATAAAAGCGTCACGGAAGCTATAGAGCAAAACGAGCGCAGCGGAATGAGCGCCGAACAGTCACGGATAGAAGCGTTCTATCAACTTATCCACGCAAAGGAGGCGGAAAGCTAATGAATAATCCATTTGGATTTTTGGAGTACGAGAGGCAGGATGCGCCTGCCTATGATGTGCGCGAGCGTATCAAAAACTTTAATGAATTCCACACTCCGCTTTCCTTGCAAGAACAGAAAAAGCAGGGCGAGCGGTGTATGAACTGCGGCGTCCCGTTTTGCCAGTCGGGACTGAAGATAAACGGAATGATCTCTGGCTGTCCGCTCAATAATTTAATTCCCGAGTGGAATTATCTTGTGAGCTCGGGCGCGTGGAAGCAGGCTTACCAAAGACTGACTCTGACAAATCCTTTTCCGGAATTTACATCGAGAGTCTGTCCCGCCCTGTGCGAGAAGGCGTGCACCTGCGGCGCAAACGG
>JBGULZ010000232.1:0-4112 GCA_045116595.1 Ruminococcus sp.
CTGATTGCCCTCTTTGGTTGCGCCGTTCTCAATGCCGAGATTCCGACCAAATACCGTTTTAAGTTCGCTTTCAAGCTCCTTATGGAATGTTCTGAGGTGTGAACGGCTCAAAACGAGCTTGCTGGAGACGGTCAGGCGGTTGTTTTTCTGATCGTAACCAACAGGAAGAAAACAGAAGTGCATATGTGGCGTTGTTTCGTCCATATGGACGGTAGCTGATAAGGTGTACTGCTTGCCGTACTTCTTTTCCATGAAATCAAAACAGGTTTTGAAGAACAGGGGAAGCTCTGCGGGTTTCACCGTCTTTGGAGCAGTTACTATCCACGAGCACATCACGTTCAAGTCCTTCCGGGTACTCAGACGGACGTTATTCTCGTCACACACTCTCTTGATGTGCTGCATAAGCGTTCCGTTGCGTTTAACAGCCATATTGTAGTTGAGGTGTGTTCGGCTGCTATCGATACTCTCATTCTTGCGCTCCTGAACATGGTCGTGTTCCGACCGTTCATCATGCTTGAGCACGCCGATCGCGCCGCCAACTTTGTAACTTGTGACGTGTGCCATAGTTCCTGCTCCTTTCTTTGCATACCTTTACTTTTTCTTTTTCTGTTGGTGGAAAGCCGTGCTATGCTATCTGATAATAGCATAGCACACCTTTAAGAAAAAGTAAAGGTATAGCAAGTTATACTTTATTCCATAAAAATCAACTTGGCAGGGAGCCCCTGCACCCCTGTTCAGCTCCTGCGGGAGCTGAAGCCCCCGGAACTCCGGGGGCGTTTATTGCCGAAGGTTCTCCGGAGGATCCTCGGCAATAAAAACGGTCAGTGGTATTCTGTGATCCACTGACCTCGACAAGTATCGCAAAGTATGGTATAATATCAGCGCTGTCGACTCTTTCCAGCAGGAAGGAGGTGCCACGTTGGATATTATAACTTCATTTCTCGTTTCTGTTGTGGCTGGTGTAGTCGCCTACTACATTGGCAAATGGTTGGATAGGAACGACTAAGACAGCAACAGCCTAAACGGTTACTCACCGTAAAAGAGCAGAACCCCTTGGAGACTGCCATCTCCAAGGGGTTCGTTTTGTCCAGTTGGACTATAACTTCATTTCGCCTACGTCTATTATATCATATTCCGCAGACATTTTCAAGTGTACGGTAAAAAAAGAGAATTATTCATCTCAGGTCATAAGGCGCTGCGGTTTGTTGCCTTGCATAAATATATTTAATCTGCTATGATGATAGCAGTAAAAAACAGAGGTGACCGACTATGCCAGACAAGAAACCCGTTGACCGACGCACTGTCAAAACCAAGAAGATGATACGCCGGGCGCTTGCGGAGCTTTTGCAGGAAAAAGAGCTGCGCAAGATAACCGTGCAGGAAATAGCCGATAAAGCCGAGGTAAGCCGGTTTACGTTTTACAAGCACTATCTTGACGTGTACGACCTATATGACAAGATAGAACGGGAGCTGCTGATCGATATCAGCGTTATTGTGCTGCAAATCGAAAACAAAACCACCGAGGAGTTCTTCCAAAAGCTGGTTCAGTATATCTACGACAATAGCGTTACGTTCGGAATGATATTCAATCCGAACAGCAAGAGCAATCTCCGCGATAAGCTCAGTAAGCTTATCGAAGGGATGTTCAAGAAGCTTTACAGTGACAAGCTCAGGATTCAAATGGACAACAAAGAACTTGCATATATCTGCTGCTACCGCTCACAAGGCTGCCTTTCCGTTATTCAGCGCTGGGTAATCAACGGTTTGGAAGAACCCTGCGACTATATCGTGAAGTCTCTTTCAGCGATCGATAAGTGCATCGAGCAATTCTTTTCGGACAAAGCAATGAGAAGATAAGTTACTTACCGGAGTTCAATATTTTCCGTATTGTCAGAACGTTTCGACCGTTTGTATACTCGTATTGCATATCATCCATCATCTTTTTTGCCATAAATATGCCCCAGCCGCCATTTTTGCGTTCCTTCGGAGGTGTTTTCAGGCTCGGATCCGGGTGAGAAAGCGGATCGTAAGGCGTACCATCGTCCGTGAAGCTGATCACAATGTCCAAGGATTCGTCTATGATATCCACCGTTATCAGCACTGAGCCGACAGACGAATTGTAGGCATAGCTTGCGATATTCATAAAAATTTCTTCAACGGCAAGCCCAATCTTTGATTGGACGCCCGCGGGACAGTCCACCTGTTCAAGCTGACCGTTTACAAATGCCATAACCTGCGGCAGATTCTCTTTTGCCGCAGGTATATCTATCTCTTTCATAGCACGCCGTCCTCATTTGATATCAAGAAAGTCGGTAATACCTGTCACTTCAAATACATCCATTACTTCCCTGCAAACGTTTTTTATGACTACGCTGCCCTGTTCCTCCATTAGCTGTATGTATATCATCAGCACGCGCAGACCGGCGCTGGATATGTAGGTCAGTTCCGCAAAGTCAAATATCAGATTTTCCACGCCGTCTATTTTTTCTTCAAGCTTTTCTTCCAGTTCGGGCGCAGTTAAGGCGTCGAGTTTGCCTTTTGGCGCGACTGTCAGCTTGTTTTTGTATTTAGAGATCGCAATTTCCATAAAAAGCCTCCGTATCTTTGTTTTTGAATAAATTATATCATTTTAAGACCTGTTTGTTAAGTCTGAATTCAAAATAAAAGCAGATATAAAACCGTTATTTGACTATATCACAACCGTTGTGATATAGTTGTTGTTATGAAGCACAACGTTGCGCAACGGTTCTCAACCCGGTTGTGATAGAGGTGATTGGATGATAACAGTAAAAGAACTGGCTGAAAGGAATCATGTCAGCTGTGAAGCGATCCGAAAGCAGCTGAGACGTTATAAAAAAGAGCTTGACGGGCATGTTTTGCAGCAAGGACGCACGCAGCTTCTTGACGATGAAGCAATAGCGTTTTTACAGGAACACCGCAGCAGGAATCCAATTATTATCCAACAGGAAGATAAATCTGCTTGGATAGAGCAGCTTCAAGAGCAAAATACTCTTTTGTTGGCTAAGGTTGCCGAGCAGGCGGAAAAAATCGTTGCTCAGAGCAAGGAGATCCTGCAGCTTGAACGTTTTCGGCTTGAAAGCAGCGAAAAACTGCGTCTTTCAGAAGAACTGTCGCACAAATCAGAGCGGAAGGTGCAGGAGCTGACCACCCAATCGGAACGAGCCGCCGCCGAACTGAAACAACTCCGTACCGAGCTTGAAGCAGAACGGCACCGCAGGCTGACATGGAAAGAAAGGTTATTAGGCAGAAAATAACAGTACAAAACCGGTTGCGCAACGTTGTGTTTTATCAAAACAACCATATCACAACCGTTGTGATACAGATAAATAACAGTTTTAGATCTGCTTTTGTTTTGAATTCAGACGTAAAAGAAAGCCAGTGGTTGTATGAAGATTAAAAATATAAAATATTTTTTGACCTGTCTGTTGTGTTTTTCCGTCATTTTCGGGAACACTTCTCTGATTGTCAGCGCCGATCAGGAGCAAAGCAGCTCGTTTAGTGACACTATACTCAGCAATGACGCTTCGGTTCCATCTGTAGATCCATTTGAGAATGATTTTCGGTATTCAACCGAGTTGTATAACAACACAAACGGTCTGCCTTCGTCAGAAGTAAACGACGTCGCGCAGACAAAAGACGGGTTTATCTGGATAGGCACGCACGCCGATCTTGTGCGGTACGACGGAAAAAACTTCGAGGAATTTTCTTTAGAAGAAAAATTTTCGGGTGTGCAGTCGCTTTACGTCGACAGTCAAGACAGATTATGGATAGGCTCCGACAGCTGCGGTATTGCGGTGATGGATAACGGCAAAATCACTTACTGGTATGATGACGACGGATTGGCAACAGGCTCGGTTACAGCGTTAACAGAGGACGGAGACGGCAATATCTACGCGGCGACAAAGCAAGGCGTTGCCGTTATCAACGAAGATATGAAGCTGTCCTCGGTCGGCGATGAGAGAATCGCCGATAAGAAAATTATCAATTTACAAGCCGGAGCGGATGGCGTCATCTACGGTCTTGATGCGGATAGCTGTATTTTTACGGTCAAAAACGGAAAGTTGGAAAAATACTTTTATTCCAATTCTTAT